>NZ_LZHJ01000150.1:0-1873 GCF_001690815.1 Gilliamella sp. GillExp13
AAACTGGGCTAAATCACATGATATAGCCATTGATTATATAAAGCCCGGTAGCCCTTATCAAAATGGTTATATTGAACGATTTAATCGTACCTATCGTACTGAATTACTTGATTTATATCTTTTTAACAACTTAGCACAAGCTAGGTGAATAACCGAAGAATGGCTAACGATTTATAACACCGAAAGACCGCATGAGGCATTAAATAACATGACACCGATTGAGTATAAAACACTAAAACAAGCAGCTTAATTTTCTACGTGAGTTGTGTACTAAGTTTGGTGCATTTACATATTTATTTTTATATCACTCAGTAGACATTAGTTAGTATGTTTTAGTTAAATTGCATTTTATTTATATATTAAAAACTGATTATTTTAAATTATTTGCATTAATTTAAAATAATCAGTTAACTTTTTGCTTTTATACTGTTTGGTGTATACTGATGTACTGTTTTATCTATATTTATTTTTTATGCTAAAGCGAAGTATTAATCTTTTTATAGCACTGTTTGCTATCGCAATTATTGCCATGGAAACTTATATTTATTGGCATACAAAGTTTCGTCCTTGGCAACCAGAATCTTCCATAGGTCGATTAATTTATTATTATAGCTTTTTTACGGTGTTATCAAATTTGATGCTGGCATTAAGTTGTTTGTGGCTATCTGTTAACCCCAATTGTAATCGATATAGTTTTAAAGTTATTCGCTTAAATGGTTTGGCTGGTGTGATTATAACGGCTATTGTGTATAATTTAGTGTTAAGAGGTATCCATACCCCGCCTAATGTATTAATGAAAATCACTAACGAAAGTTTACATGCTGTTATACCTGCTTTGGGTTTATTAAGTTGGCTGATTTGGGGACCATTTAGACGCATCAACGTTCATGTCATTATAGGATCAATATTATCAATGCTATCTTACGGCATTTATATTTTTGTCCGAGGTCATTATACTAATCAATATCCATACCCTTTTATTAATGTTGTACGAATCGGTTATCCCAAAGCTTTGTATGCTTCAAGTATTGTTTTTTTATTATTTTTGGGGTTAGTTTTTTTATTATGGGCGGTTGAACGCTTAAGGAAGCGAAAATGAAACTGTATATTTATGAGCATTGCCCTTTTTGTGTTAGGGCTAGAATGATTTTTGGTCTAAAAAATATACCGGTTGAAAAACAGGTATTATTGAGTGATGATTTTCAATCGCCAGAGCGTATGATTGGTGAAAAAATGGTGCCTATTTTACAAAAAGATGATGGTAGCTATATGCCTGAGAGTTTAGTCATTGTTGATTATGTTGATAACAATTATGGCGATAAACCCATTTTAACAGGTCCTAGATCGCCAGATATCACAGATTTAATAAAACAGTTGCAACAATATGATTATAAGTTAGTGTGTCCACGTTATATAAAACTAGGTTTAGCTGAGTTTGCGACACAAAGTGCTATCGATTCTTTTGTTAATAGTAAATCAAAAAAAATGGGATCGTTTGATGAATGTTTGATGCAAACGGATTCATTAGTGTCTGCCGTATCTGCTATATTAAATAAACTTGAGTTATTGATTGTGTCACCAGATGCATGTAATGGACAATTATCTTTAGATGATATCTGTTTGTTTCCAGTTTTACGTAATTTGACGTGTGTTAAAAGCTTAACTTTTTCATCTAAAATTAAGGATTACCTACAATCAATGGCTAAATTTAGTAAAGTTGATCTATTTTTTGATAAAGCTATTTAATGATTAAAAATGCGGATCTTGCTATTTTTGTTTGATATTAAATCATGGTTCTAAAACGAGGTATTAAAAAGAACAGGAAAAATAGGAATAAACCTGTTCTTTTTTGTTTTAGCAATTAATTACCTAA
>NZ_LZHJ01000151.1:0-50108 GCF_001690815.1 Gilliamella sp. GillExp13
TTTTAGTACCGCCTCTATAGTTTCTAATAAACTGCCGAGCATTTCTGTAAGCAGTGTAGATTTGACAGCAGCCAGCACCATCTGCGCCATTTTTTAAAACTTGTAATGTCCCAGATTCGTTGACCGGATAGTTGTTTTCAGTAGTCGCCTGAACGTTTCGACCTTGAAAATAAACACCTTCCCTTAAACCCGTTAGATCGTTTATATTTGCATTCGCTAAATCACCAAACAACTGTACTGCGTCGCCTTCTTTTAGTGCTGATTTATTGTTAATTGTGACATCATCAACATCTAGAAAACACCATTGTTTTTTATCTGTTATATATGCTAATTTTGTTGACCATTTTTCTATTTGCTCATCGTAAAAAATAAATGACAAGCTATTACTCAGCGTACGTAATACAAACTCGTTATTACTTTCTTCATATTTAAATTTAATGCCAGCTGACTCAGCAGACATACGTAATTGCCCCGTCATTTCATCGCCTGATTTTTTAACTAACGTTGATGTATCAATTGTCGATGCGAATTTTTTAGCATCATCTGCTGATTTTTTAGCGTCATTACGAGCGTCAACACACTGCTGCACAACTTCCGGTGTTATCTCACTCTCGGACGGATTGAGCAAAAAATCATTTAACGAGCCATCTTTTGAGTCTGAGAGCACATGTATAGTACCCAGCCTGCTTGTCGGAAACCCATTTATAATTAGTTTTACATCGTAATCACACGGCAAAACATTCATTGAATATCTGCCGTTTTCAGCGACTTCAAACGCATATGTTTGAGCCAGAACTCTACTTGTTGTTTTTTTTGCGTATAACTCAATAGTACAATTGTTGATAATATTACCCGCACCATCAGTTAATGTTCCTGATATTTTTGCCATAATTTTTCTCCTATAGGATAAAAAACCGCGACTAGCGCGGTTACGTTATAATTTAATCTAAAAAACCATTCGAGTTGTTCATTAACAGCGCTAACGAATTGAACGAGACTTTGCATTGACTCACAAATGAATGTTTACGTCGCTCACCAATTAATTGAATATTAATTCTACTGCCAATGGGCAGCGGAGGAACTGGCACGCATAAATTATCTATTTTCCCGTTATTAATGAATTGATTAATATTAAAAGAAAATTGATTGTTAAATAAAAATTGTAGCGTTACATCAGATACGTTGCCATTTTTGCATTCCACCAATGTTGCTCCTGCAAAGCAAAGAGTTTGCCAGCTCCCGTTTCCCTCAACTGTCATTATGTGCGCTGAATTTTGTGGCGGTTGAATACCAAATCCCAAATGAACATCACGAACGTAGTTTTTGGCTGAGAGTATATTGCCTTTAATCTGTCCAACGTTTAACGTGCCTTTAATCTCGCAATTTTCATTAATCACAACATTGTTTAATTGCCCTGAATTTGCATAAATGTTACCTGAAATATTAGCCCGTCTTGCGTTTAATGTACCGTCCTCAAGCAGTTCAAAAACAGGCGGGTTACCTGAGCTGATAACACTACCTGCAACCATTTTACCGCCTGAGATTAGCGGTGCTTTGATTTCAGTGCCAGCAATTAATCTATCACCTCGCATTGTGCCAGTAGCGATTAAATCACCGTCCAAGAACATGGCAGGCTCAATCCATCGCGCACCGTTGTACATTCTCGCTTCTGAATGAGCAACTTTACCTGAACCATCTAATGAGTAGATAATTAGTGTAGTATCACGAGCTGGATAAAAACCAAATTCACGATAAAACATTTGAGTAGCATCATCGTTATTTGTCGGGAATTTGCCGTCTTGCGTTTGAATTCTAAATAATCCCCCTGCGCCATTTTCTGCAATTAACGTCTTGGTATTAGCGATAAACATCTCTGAACGACCAACAACATTAATTGCGTTTACACCGTACCAATATTCGGTATCAGGCAGACAATCAACATCGGTAAGTGACATCGCTCGGCCAAGATAATTACGCTTCGATTCAACCTCGGCTTTTGTTGTGCCTTTATAAAATTCGAATTGTGTACCCAAGCTAGACACCGCTGTCATTACTGGGCGAATAGCGACATTGAATGCGCTTGGTGTTAGTACTAAACCTGATGGTTTAGACGGTGGTAAAATAGAAAATGCAATCGTGGTTTCATCGCCCAATCGTCCGTCTTCTGCTACCCCTCTCACCGTTGCGCTAAACTTGCCCTGTTGCAGGTCTGATAAATAATATTCAGTATCATTAACAGTTTCACGGTTAATTAATTTATCATCACGGTACACTTTTACTTCAAACTTCAAGTTTTGAATTGTTCTCGGTGTAGACCATGATAAGCGAGCTTGATATAAATCAGATTCGGGAATGACTTCGGCCTGTAGTTGCTCAACGGGTGGAATCGACCAGCCAAAAATAGCACCGCTTTCTACCTCAAATTTAGCCCCGTTATCAACAATCGCTTCTTTTTGTGGCTCATGTTGTAGCGCAGTGATTGAGTAAGTGCCGTCGCTGTTTTCAGCGATTGTTATTGCTTTGAACAAGCGTGGTTTGATTTTATTGTCATATAAGCCCCAGACAGAATACTCATCGACACTAACGCTGCTAACTAAAACAATTTGATTGGGTTTAATCTGTGCCTGAATTTTTACTTTTTGTAGCAGCATATTTGTATCTGTTACGCTCAAATACGCATTTTTCAGATTTTTAATATCAATGTCGCGATCTAAGGTAATCGTGCTATCATTTACTGCTAAAATTCGCCCGCCGATTGTAGTTCCTGTGAAATCATTATCCGCAATACCAATAATATCACCCGGTAAATGACGGATGCCCTCACGACCTACTGAAAATGTTACCGTTTGTGTTTCTAATTTTTCGGTTTGAATCAACCATTTTCCTACTCGATGAGCCTGTCCTCTCGACGTGCAACCGAATGCGTCAACTTGAGCTACATTTAAGCCAAACCGTTTAATTAAATCATCATCTGCAACGTACTCAGTCGTTGGTTCCCAATTATTATTTGGGTCAATATAACGCACATGCACAGCAGTATGCCGTGATTTTTGTGCTGCTGATGTGTAGTTGAACTGCCCCTCTACCACGTTTGCATTTGAATAAATAGCAACTGGGTCGCTCGGTCTGTCCATTACTGCCGTGTATTGTGTCCCATCCCAAATCGGCATAGCTCGGAAGATTGAGCACAGGTCATGAATAACATCATATGCTTGTCGTTGCTCTGTAATGTAACAGTTGCATGTAAAGCGCGGTTCTTTACCGCCAAAACCGTCATCGACTAACTGGTCACAATATTGTGCAATCGTGTATAGCGCAAATTTATCAACACCGAATTGGCCAATTCGATTACCCATACCGTAACGTGTGTTAGTTAGTATGTCGTAAAATATCCACGCAGGATTATTGGTCCAAGCCAATTTAAAATTACCTGACCAAAAGCCTTTATACTCTCTCGTTTCGGGAGTGTAATTGTCAGGTACTTTAACTATCATCCCTTTAATAAGATAATTACGGCGAGGCACACCGCTGAACTGCGATGAATCAAACTTCAAGCCAACAACGGCCGTATTCGGATATGAAAATTTAGTATCGTAGATTTCAGTGTACGAACTCCATAGTGTGTTATTGACTAATAATGATGATGTACTATCTGGCGTTCTGCGAACTACACGAATATTAAACGGTTTCGGTGGTAAATCGTCTAAAATAACTGATGTTAAATATTGTGAGCGTGTTTTTTTATCAATTAAATCAACCGTTTTTACCGTTTTCCATATACTGCCCACGCCAATTTGAATTTCCATTGATACCGATGTTCGGTTGATATTGCCTTTGTTATCCGTTGAGCTTAACGACTGCACCCCAACCGTAATCCGCACTCTGTCAATATTTGGGTCGGTAATCGTACGCACGATTGGCGTTGTTGCTTTTACTTCCAAATTAACAGGCACTTCATTTTCGGTTGCAGGAAAGCCCTCAAGCGGTGATTGCGCCTGAATGCCTGCCGTCCATTCAACATTAACGCCGTTGAAATTGTACGAACCGTCGGGCGCTTGAATTGGTGTATCGTTTAAAAAAACGCTCTGTAGTCCATTTGATGGACCTTCTATTTGTCCTTCACACAGCAAATCAATAATACTTAACTGTTGATGTGACTTAAGATTGTCACGAGCTTCACTAGGCGTTTTCGCCTTTTTTGAACCTTTACCCATGTAATTTTGGCTCCTTAATAGCAATATTGTTACCATCTTGTTTTGGTGGGAAAAATGGCGGTTTATCTGAATCTATCGTGTCGTCTAATGTTTCAAGCCCTTGCGACAGTACTTTAGAGCCAATTTTTGTTAATCCGTAACAAAGCGGTACAGGCGCACCTTGTGCTATCGTGTTGTCTAAGTTGGAAAAATAGGTGTTTTTATTGGTACCACCGTCTGCTGATTTGTCGGTTTTGGGTAATTTGGTTAACATCATGGCCACACCACCAATCATTAAGCCCAAGCCTGCTGCCATTAATGGATAACCTGCAGGTGTCCAATACAAGAAAGCCCCAACAACAAACATCACCGCGCCAGCGATAAAGCTGAATGCTCCACCTTTTGCACCCTCTGTTTTGGGTACAATATGAATAACGGCATTTTGTGGGATTCGGCTGTGTAGACCAAACTGTAAATTGTCCGCGTTCATATCTACGCCGTTAATACGAACCCGAAAATAGCCGTCCATGATTTGCTTTTTCAAACCTTTTATTTGGCAGTACAAGCCGTTCAATGCTTCCGCTGCTGTTTCAACGCTCATATTGAACTTATCGCCATATTGTTTAAGATTGCCGTAAAAGCGAATGATTGCCATTTTTTATGCCTCCAGATTGAATGTGTGTATTTAAGCCAAAACCCGTCGTATAAATCTCTTTTCGATAGACGATTTGGGCAATGATGTAGAATGAATTGATTGCCGATATAAATGGCGGCGTGATTTGGTGTTGTTGAGCCAAGACAAATTAATATGACATCGCCCTCTTGGATGTCCTTAACTTGTTCAAACTCATTTTTAGGCAATAATTCTAAGTAGAGATTTTGCCCGTTATGCCACCAATCGTCTTGCCTTTCGTAATTCGGTAAATTGATACCCGTTAACATGTACGCATCTCGTACTAGTGTTAGGCAATCAATCTCACCGTGTTTGAATTCACGACCCAGTAACGGTTTGATATACCTGAATTTGTGAATTTTGTTATCACAAACTAGCCACCAGTCTAATCCTGTTTGTTGTTGATAAAATTGGTCCGCTTCGCTCAAAATTGGCAAACCATCAGGATGTGAATGCACAATTGCAGTTATTTCCCCTTTTTGTTCCGCTTTTATCCAATCATCAGAGGATATTTCGAATGTTTCGGTTGGTGTGTGTGAGATATTTTTACACGGTAGATATGTTTTATTATCAATAACAAATCCGCAGCACTCAGCCTCACCGCAAGAAGTTGCATGATTAAGTATTTGTGTTTTCATAATTAATTAAGAGAGTTTTGCGGCGGTTGGAAAACCACCAAAAGGAAGAATGCCGTGTTGCCCATAACGCAGTTTACAGCCAGTAAGGCAACCGCTACATTTGTCTTTTGTGATGTCATTAGTCGGTTTATCAAATTCATCAGCTACAGGTCCACCAGTGTAACCACATTCTGATGAGCGATATATCCAACTGCACGTATTCGCAATAATTACACGAGCAGGAATTAAGGCGCCGTCAGACTCGCACGGTAACGCTAATTCAAACGTAACAACCATTGAATTTTGTTGCTTTACCTGCTCAATCACATAATTTGAGATGATTTCGCAAAACGGATCAGCATATTGATTGCCGTTCTCGAAGTTAACAGCGTCTAAGTATTTAACTGGCACTTCGTGGCGTGTGACAACTGCGCCAAGTAAACCATCAAAATCAGCAATTAAGCCTGTAATAAAGCCCATGGCATTGCTAACGCTCATGGTTGGACGGTTACTAGTGCCCTGCCCGTTTTTTTGAAAACCCTCTACTTTAATAGGGTATGGCTCATAGATATTGCCTTGCCATGTAATTGGTCGCCGAAGCTCATTTAATCCGTTATGAAATCGGAATATTGTTTTATTACCCACGATTTTCGTTAAATCAACTTCGTACAAATCAATAATCGCATCTTGTGCTATTTTAGTTATATCAAGTAACATTTTTTGGGGGATCATGCTACTACCTCCTCGAATGTGGCGCTAATTGTTTTAGTCATGCCGTCATGCGTTGAAGTCCACGAACGACAGACCACTTTGATAGTTTTGTGAGTATTAGTCTCTCGCCATAAAAAGGCTTTAACCGCATTGTGTCGGCTAAGAAAATCATCAATCAAGCTGATATCTTCTGATAATCCAACAAATGTTACGTTGTATGAGCGCAGATCGTTGTTAATACCGTCCCGAATGCGTTGCTCATAGCCATCACCGAACTTAATTACCTTCACTTTCGGTGATACTGAAATCGTGGAGCTGTTTTGCGGTCTCCAATAAAATGTTTCCATAGTTTTCTCCAGACATAAAAAAAGCCCGCATTTGCGAGCATAAAAAACCACCCGAAGGTGGTTTGTTCGTATATTTGTCCGTAATCTTTGTTTTAGTGTCAAAACTAATTTAGTTTCAGTTATTATTTTTACCTTTTAAGATATTTAAAAATGTTTTATTTCTCGCAACAGCATCCGCAAAAATACTGTTTGATGAAACAAAAGTTACATGTGTCTTTGAACCTGGTAAATAACCATAATACATACATCCGTTATTACTAAAAACTTTCGTAAATGCTCTATTAGTCATAACTCTTTCAATATCTACGTCATCAGCCTTAAAATCACAGATAATATAACAATAAAAGTTATTTATATTACTTACAATTTTTTTGAGTTTTTCTTTATATTCATCAACTTGATCGATTGCAGAAGTTTTTTCTTTATAATCAATATTACCTTTCTTAAACTCAATCAAGACAACGTCTTTAAGCAACTCGCTTTCTTCAGGGCTATTATACAAAATAAATAAATCAGGTCTTTTTTCTGATGTACAATCAAAATCATTACTACCTATTTCTGTATTGATTTTTTTTATTGTTATATCTGATGCTGTGTATGTATAAGACATAAATTTATCGTCCAAAAGCCATACACAACTTTGATATAAGTGATTTTTATTATTTTCGGTTTTATCATCAACCACAACACTAGTTTTTTGTGGAAAAAATAAGTTATGTAAAACATCTTCATTTTCGTTTGAATTAGTTAAAGATAACCCTTTTTTCGCAACTAAATCCCTATGAAAGATATATTTTGCAAGTTCATGTTTATTTTGCTCAATCACTTCACAAACCAATTCATCAGCGGAAATATCAGGTTTATCGAGTAACATAGCTAGTCTATCTTCTTTTTGATTTATTCTATTTCTATAGGAATCAATGATGTTTTTTTCATTAAACTCCAAACTATTAACATCAATATCATTAAAATTTATATAGCCATATTTTTCTTCTAGTTTGCCAAGCCTTTTTTGATTATCTTCTTTGATGTTAGGCTCGCAATTATGAATAACGTCAAGGCATATATCTTTCAACTCTTTTTCAAAATTGTTATTAGGGGTAGCTAATAACATATCTACTTGAGCTAACTTATCATTAGATTGAAAATCAATTTGCGTTCTTTCTGCATTAGCCTTTTCATCAAAAAAATTTGATGTAATAGCAAATACATATTCTGTATGAAAAGTTTCAGATATCACTACTGGTTTTACTTGAATATTATTAGCACAATAATATATACGTACCCCCTGCTTTTCTTTGTTCTTAAAAGCATATATTAAAAACTCACAGTTATTATTTATATGATTGATTGTTTTGAAACAACAAATATCATTGCTTCTTACCTCATCAAACAATCTTCCATTGACTAAAAACTTAATAGAAATCTTTTTTTGGGTTTCTTGTTGTTTTAGAAAAAGCATCAAATTAAATTTTTCTTTTACAAAATTAACACAAGAAACAACTTGCGTTTTCGGATGCTTTAAATTTAAATCACTTAAATATATTTTTGTGTAAGAATGCTGTTCATCATTACAATTAGATATTTTGATATCATTCTCATCTGTTTTAAATGTAAAATCAAATTCTACACTTTTCTTTTCATTTGAAACGCTTTCAACTTTAACTGTTGACGCTAAGTTTAAAAAAGAAATGCGCCCAAGCCCTTTTCCGCCAATATTTTTTTTGTGTTCAGTTGCCACCTCAAGGAAAGCATCAATATTTTGTCTAGTTAATCCATCGCCATTATCTTCTATAATTAATTTATTTAAATTACCAAGATTTGATTCTTCTCCATCTAGTGTTTTTTCGTAAGCAAATTGAAAATCAATACAAATATTGGTGGCGTTAGCTTGTATGGAGTTCATAATTGCTTCTCTTAAAGCATCATTAACGGTAACCCCTTTATAAAAATACGATGCAATTCTAGCAAAGTTGGTTTTCATTATATCAATATCTTCATTGTTTAAGTTTATATTCATGATAACCTTAATATATTTAAACGGCAATCTGTGTATTATTAAAAACTAGACATATTCCCCGCCATAAAAGGCGGGACCCAGCTACAATTATAAGCATTATCTATTAAAGTGATGTATATGAGTTCTGATTAATTGGATAATTGCTCTGTGATTTCCATTTGTGCCATCTGCTATATGTAAAGTAGTTGTCAAAGGTTTTTCATTTTCAATTATCACTATTTCTTCTGATTTTATTAAATTTTGCATATTTTCCTCATGCCATTCAAAATAAACAGCCACTTAGGCATAAAAGTTCGTAGTAGCTGAAATGGGTGTAAAAAAACCACCCGAAGGTGGTTTGTTCGTATATTTGATTGCGATTGTTTTTTAATCAAAGGCAGGATTCTGCCTTCTTTCTTACAGTCGTTAACTTATACTTGCCGTAATTGTTTCTTTTCTAACTGTCGTTTAAACATCGAGGCAACAAAAGCACCGTCGCCAAAATGATCGTGAATTCTTATACCGAAATTAGAGCCTAGCATTTTAAAAACATCATATAAACGATTGTCTATATAGAAATCGTTCAACCAAAGCATGTGATGAACTAAACAAATTAGGTTGGTTCTGCTTACCTCAATCATATCTTTTCTTGTTTTTGTAACCCCACCCAACCACTCTATAGCCTCATCAAATTTACTAGCAGGCAAATCCTGATAACGTGGTATCTTAAATTGCTGATGAAACTTTGAATAAACCGCTTGATGTCGTTCACCTGTTCGATAAACTCGCTCGTTGACTGCTTGTTGGATTGCTTGTTGTTGTTCGGCGTTAATTGTTAATGAGTAACTACCTGTTTTGCGGATTGTCGGTAAAACTTCCTCAAATACCCAGTTTTGGAAGTCTATGGCTTCTTTTTTATTACTTCTGAAAATTACACGATATAAATTTGGCTCATTAATGAAAGTTACCTCTCTATTTTGCCCTCCTGACCTGATATACATTTTATGTATACCAGCTTCTGACATATTGAAACGACTAGCGTTAGCATTTTTTATATTCAAGATTTTGATAACATCGGTAAGACAAAATAAAGGTTCATTATTCAATAATTGAATGCGAACTTGTGTTTGGTGAAAATTAAAAATTGATAAGTTTGACATGCTATATCCTCGTAATTGCCCCTCTTTGGGGGCTTATAATTTGTTGGTTAATTGGTTAAGCGATTTCTTTATTAATAAGATGATTTTTGATTACATCTATTGCTTTTTCGTTATATCTAAAAGTTTCAACTTGTTTATCAGAAGAACGTGACTTATCGAGTACGAAAATTCCGTAGTCTTCTGTTTTTAAGTTGAGCTTATTAGCTATACGACCAATTTTATTTGAGGATACGCCAAGTAAATCTCCTACTTCACTAGCTGAAAATGTTTTGTTTTCAAGCTTAGGAAGCGGAATAACATTTTTACCAGCAATTGGATTAATTGTATCGGCATAGATAGCTTGCTTAGACTGTTCACTCAAATGTGGCAAATTGCTAAACATCTTATCTAAGGCTCTGACTGATAATTCTATCGCCTTAGCTTGTCGATATTCAGGTAAATAAGATTTAGAAGTTTTTTGAATGTTTTTCAATTCACCTTTTTTATAGTCTAAAAATACTTGATTTACCATTAACTGAAATTTTGGACTAATCCAACCGGCATAAGAAATGGCCAAAAGTTCATGGGCGAATGTACCAGAAGAAATACCGCCTTTTGTGACAGTGATTATTTCTTGACCAAAGGCAGAATTCTGCCTTAGCTCTTCAATAAGTTCTTGAGTGGACTTTGTTGCTAACCATGCTTTAGGTCTTTTAGCATCTTTGCCTCCACTAGCTTTATGTAGCGCATTAAGATTATATCGACCCTCTTTATCGGTTGTGATAGAGATTCCAGCTATTACTGGACAATTTGAATTAATTGTGTTAGTGTTTCTCATGTTGTTAGTTCCTTTTCTAGTGGGATTAATTATTGAGACCTCAGGTGTTGGCGCACTTGGGGTTTTTGCTTTATTAGATGTTCTCATATTCTTTTATTTCACCTCGTTTTAACATCCTTTCGAAGATTTCCATTCGATAATCAATTTCTTTTGGAACAGTTCTCCCAAATCTTGTCGCAGTTTCGATAATAGAATTATCCGTTTCCTCTTTAAATCTTACTTGCCTAAATTTTGTTGATAGTTTATTTTGGTTCATATTTTCTCCTATGTTATTAGTGAATAATTCACTATAATTAATAATTAATCACATATTAACATGAATAATTCACATGTCAATATTAAAATTAGGTAATATTTCATGTCATTCGAAATAGATGATAACTTTAAAAATAGGTTTAAAGATTTAAGAAAAAACAGCGGAACACCATTAACGCAAAAAGATTTGTCGTTACGATTAGGAATATCATCAAGACAAGTAATTGCTTATGAAAATGGGACAGCAAAACCTAGAAAAGAATTACTATTAAAAATAGCAAGATTCTTTAATGTAACCCCTGGTTGGTTGGCTTGTGGGCTTGATTCTTTAGGAATTGTCGAGTATGAAGATTTCACACCAAAAGGTGAAGTCGAGCAAATTCCTCTTTATCATTGGAGTGATTTTGAAAAAAATTTGTTATCATTTAAACCATTTCCTGTAATAAATAATTTATTTCATCCTTGCTCATTAAGTGTGAAAAATTCCTTTTTTGCTTTAGAAATAATTGGAGATTCCATGTCATTAGAAAGTAATTTAGGGTTCCCAGACGGTGCTATTGTTATATTTGATACTGAATTTGATAAAGTTAGCGGTGGTTTTTATTTACTTATGATTAATGATGAATATTCATTTAAACAACTTTTCTTCGATACATTAGGCACAAAAGTTTCATCTTTAAACAAAGATTATCCAACAATAACATTAAAGAAATATGAATATACTATTCTAGCAAAAGCAATTAATGTTGAAATTAAACTAAGATAACCAATAAAAAACCCTCTTAGAGGGTTTGAATTGCTTGGTAGTTAATAACAAATTAACTAAATTTAAATAAGCCCGAAAGGGCTTTTTTTATCTCAGATTGAAATTACTATATACTTTATATTCAATGAATTGATTAGTTGCTTTTATTATTTCTAATTCTGCACCTTTATATCTTATAATTTTTGATTCTGATAAGTCATATTCAACATTATTTGAAAATGCAGGGCGAGAAAAATCCTTATTAAATTCTTTATACCCGATGTTAATCTTATGCCCTACTTTACCGTTATAGATTAGTATCTGCTGGAACGCATTTTGATAAGTTACATTTTTCTTTTGGTACGAAAATGAAGAATTACTGTTACATAAAGAGCCACCACTAACAGTAACAATGCATAGGTCATTATCTTTTTTATTAGTTCTAATCCCTACAGGTAAATCAGCAAAGGTTGATTTACCCACTGTTACTCCAGAATTTAACTCATTTAAACCAAAAAATAGATACTTTTGATCTTCACCTACTTTAGGGTATTCTCCGGCATGAATAGTAAAATCCACCCCTCTGCTAACAACTGTAGTTTGAGGAAAATAAATAACATCCCTTGACGCTACTGTGCCCTGTCTAACCATATCGTCGCCAATAAAGGTTTTTGTAACAACATTCAAATCGGGATAGCTTATTTGTTTTGTTTCAGCTACATAATTATATTTCACAGTGCTACAAGCGGTTAAAACCAAGCCAAATAAACCAATTAATATAAGTTTCTTCACTCTATTCTCCTATAAGTAATTTTGATTAATAGTATGAAATTTATTAACCAAGTGCAATAAAAAAACCGCTTATGCAGCGGTGAACTTGAACGAAGCGATCGGCTCGCTGGTACAGATTTTCTAAACCGCTTATGCAGCGGTGAACTTGAGGTTCAATCATTAATCCCAAACCAAATATTTCTAAACCGCTTATGCAGCGGTGAACTGTTTTTAGCAGGTTTTTTTTTCGGGATTGCGTTTCTAAACCGCTTATGCAGCGGTGAACAAACCCAACAGGATTAATTGGTCCTACACTTTTTTCTAAACCGCTTATGCAGCGGTGAACTAGCAATGAAAGCAACGTCTTTTGCTGCTAATTTTCTAAACCGCTTATGCAGCGGTGAACAATTGTTACCGCATTAAACTTCATCGGAGGATTTTCTAAACCGCTTATGCAGCGGTGAACAATATGTTATCAAAAGCTACCGGCGAGAGTGTTTTCTAAACCGCTTATGCAGCGGTGAACATTTTAGCCAGCCGCGTGGCGGCGTTGTAGTTTTTCTAAACCGCTTATGCAGCGGTGAACGATGCGCGTGCGCATGATGATGACACTTTACCTTTCTAAACCGCTTATGCAGCGGTGAACCGGCTTAGAAAAGAAAATCGACCAACCGAAAATTTCTAAACCGCTTATGCAGCGGTGAACGAAGCCTGTATGCGAAAATATTGGGTTAAGTTTTTCTAAACCGCTTATGCAGCGGTGAACTTAAAAATCAAGCTGCCGGTGTGGATGAATCGTTTCTAAACCGCTTATGCAGCGGTGAACAAAAAATGTTTGAAAAAATTCTACACGATCATTTTCTAAACCGCTTATGCAGCGGTGAACGCGATTTAGATTTAATGTTAGCATCCCAAAAATTTCTAAACCGCTTATGCAGCGGTGAACTAGATTATATCAAACATAGCCTTTTGTTTTAACTAAAATTTAACCAATTTTCACAAAATAACCCTTTTTTCTAGTGCTTAAATTAATCTATATTTTTCAATGAATTATAAAGCAAGTTAAAAAAAGGGTTGTAGTGTTTCTACTTTTAGCTTAGATAATCAATATCCGCCGCAAAGTTTATTATTTTTGATTTTGAGCCAATATCTATTTCACTGCGAATAAAATTAAGTGATAAACCAATATTTACTTGAATCTTATTTAACGCGGTTGAAAAGCTATAATGTAAAGCAGGGCTATTTTTATTTAGAAAATCGGAAAGCGCATCATTATATAAATCGAATACCTTATAATAATATTCTTGTATTGTTGCTAAGTAGTTGTACTGACGCTTTAGATTATCAATGTTAATCGATTTAAAGTTTCTCATACTTACACCGCCCAACCACTCTATAGCTTTGTCAAATTTACTAGCTGGCAAATCTTGATAACGTGGTATCTTAAATTGCTGATGAAATTTTGAATAAACAGCCTGATGTTTTTCACCTGTTCGATAAACTCGCTCGTTGACTGCTTGCTGGATTTGCTGTTGTTGTTCGGGCGAAATGGTGTTAGGGAATTGTTGCGCTACTTTTGGCATAAAGTGGTTATAAAGTACATCGAAACATTCTAATTGATATTGTTTTAAAATAGGTTTTATTTCTGGATTAACCCTGCTTAATTCTATACCTGCAAGCCAACCGTTGAGGTAGCCAAGAGGTAAACATAAAACATCTCTATTTTTACCGTCTTTTGCAACTACCTTTATCATAAAGGCAGTTGAATTAAGTATTTCATTTCTTTTAATTCTTTGCCTTTGAGCTTCCCAATCCAAACCTATGTTTTCGCATATTGGCTTGATAGCAACATAAGGCTTATTATTATGATTAAGAATTGATATTTGTTGATTGTGAAATTGAACTAATTGAATTTGATTTGACATGCTATATCCTTTGTTTATTTTTTTCGAAATTACCTCCCCAATCTAGTTAATTGGGTGCCAAGAGGTTCGAAAGCCTAACAAAGAAAGGCTGGAGTTATTTCCATTGCTGGTATTTTATTCCTCGCCCTCTCGGCATAGATTTTGAGCATAAAAAAATCACGCTAACGGGGCGATTAATCCGCTTTGTTTAGGTTTCGACACCTCATCAAAGAATATACAATTAAATTGCTTTGGTAGTCAATAACAAATTAACTAAATTTAAATAAGCCCGAAAGGGCTTTATGGTTATTTGATTCTTGTACAGTGCATTAATGTTTTAATTTTCTCATTGCCCTCTTGTTTATCTTGCGTTCTAGTGGACTCAGAAGTAAGTTTAAACTCATTATCTGATATATATTCAAGTTTGGTGGATCCGACTATTTTCCTGTCACCCAAAGAATCTTCGTAACTTTCGTTCAATTTTTTGAAATCCTGTGGTATTTTTTCTTTACTAGTTGGGATTTTTACAAAAAGATTGTCATCTTCTTTGAAATATGTAACTAATGATTTTCCGTAGTCAATTGTTGTTGAATAGTTTTGAAATACCCCATTCTTCCATTTTGCTCTTTGTTCGGTTGCGCCACACTCCCAGTCCCCAATAAGCATTTCCTCAGTTACTTTTTTTTCTTCACAGCCAAATAAAGCTAGGCTAACTAGACTAATTAGTAAAATTCTTTTCATACCATTCTCCTTAGTTTTTGGGTAATAGTATGAAATTTATTAACTAAGAGCAATAAAAAACCGCCTACTCGGCGGTGAACCCTTGCTAATGTGAATGGCAATTTCTTTACCATTTCTAAGCTGCCTACTCGGCGGTAATCTTCCGGAGTTTCAACGCGACAGATCAGTAATTTTTCTAAACCGCTTATACAGCGGTGAACGGTGATGGCACAACGTATTATTTTGCAATCACTTTCTAAACCGCTTATGCAGCGGTGAACGTGTATTCACAATCGCCTTGTTTACCTTGAATTTTCTAAACCGCCTATGCGGCGGTAATTTTTGCTGTTGTTGTTCGGCGTTAATTGTATTATTTCTAAACCGCCTATGCGGCGGTAATTAACGAAAAATTAAGTATCGCACGCGGAAACTTTTTCTAAACCGCCTATGCGGCGGTAATTCAGATGAAAGTTCAGACAAATCAAAAATGTCATTTCTAAACCGCCTATGCGGCGGTAATTAATAGCCAGAAGGGTACACTCGTGCAAGCCTTTTTCTAAACCGCCTATGCGGCGGTAATTAAGCATGTTAGTGATGTTGGTGATCTGCATGATTTCTAAACCGCCTATGCGGCGGTAATTTCAGTATGAGCAAAATAGGATAAATGCGCAGTTTTCTAAACCGCCTATGCGGCGGTAATTTAGATTATATCAAACATAGCCTTTTGTTTTAACTAAATTTTAGCCATTTTTTCGAAAATAACCCTTTTTTCTAGTGCTTAAATTAATCTATATTTTTCAATGAATTATAAAGCAAGTTAAAAAAAGGGTTGTTGAGTAGGCTGAAAAAACGCCAGAAAATCTTTGATAAAATCAATATACTTTCTGACTAATTATTGCAATACCGTACAATAACCACATAATTGATACCTATTTCATTCTTGTGCAAGTTGCTACTACTTTTGTCTTATAATTATTTTTATGGGTTGCTATATGTTCTTCTGTTATAGTAAATTTATTTTGTGATTCTTTTTTGATTGAGTTTGTAGAGATGTAATTAACATCTTCTTGTTCATGTGATTTACGTTTCCATGAATATTCATCAATTACATCACTTTCTTTCCAGTTATTATTTTCCTCATCAAATACATGTAATTTCTCATTTTCAATTTTATATTCTTCAGTAAACGAAATATTAATGTCATCTTTTACATATTCGGTAAATTTTCCATTCTGGATCTTTGCTCTATAACTTGTAAGATCACATTTCCATTTTCCCACCAAATACTCTTTTGTAATCTTATCTTCTCCGCAACCGAATAAAGCAAGACTAACTAAACCGATAATGACAAGTTTTTTCATACCATTAACCTTTTTTGAATTTAGATTAATAGTATGAAATTTTGCCCATTAGATCAACGATGATTTAGCAGCCCTCCTGGTCTTTGTTCTTCTTGAATTACACTTCTGAGCGCTTGTTTCAGCATTCTAGCTGTCTCGTTAGCTGCTTCTTTATTGTCTTGCCCTTCACCGAAAGAGATATTTTGCGTAATATTATTTATGATTGTTCTGCCTGCTGAGCCTCGTGATAGTTTGTTTGATGGGATAACCTCTCCGTTTTTGTTCGGTATCATGTATTGCTTTCCGTGCGCAACAAATAATTCAGGTTCTCCACTTTCATTTACTCTATAAGCTTTCCCAACATCAACGCCACCGCCTCGAAGTCTTCCCCCTCCGTATGTGATGCCTTTCAAAGTTGATAAAACTTGTCCACCCGCACTTGCTACTGCTGCCATGTTTGCCATTTTTGCTGCTGTGGTCGTCGCTGTCTGATCGTTCATCGCTTTCATAATTGCAGAGTTTAAATTAAGCATCGCATCTGCTATTGCAAAGCCTTTGCTGATTGCAAAAAGCGCTTTATATGCTGAGCTTGATTCACCAGCAAAAGCTCCTAGCATATCAGCCATTCCACCGAATAAGTCAGATGATGATTTTAGTATTGCTCTTGTAGACTGTAGCTTAGCTTCTGCTGCTTCATCTTCAAGTTTTTTTCGTTTATCAACAGCATCTTGAGTTATCGCAGTTAAAGCATCTTGATAAGTTTGCTCATTTGCAAGCCCCGTTTCTCGCCATTTTCTTAATTTATCTAACTTCTCTTGCTCGTCAATGTCGATTTGCTCAAGAGGTGATTTTTTATTGTAGATTTCTTGTTTTGCAAAATCTTCACCCGCTTGCGAATTTTGCAAGTTTTCTTGCTCTTGTATTAATCGCCTTAATTCATCAGTCTGAGCTTTCGTTGCTTTTGTGCCAATTTGCTGGCTAATTGCTAATGCTTTCGCTTCAACTGTTAAATGTTTAGCTTCTAACTTAGCGACTTCTAGCTGATTTTTAAGATTTTTTATTTCTTCCGCATAAGTTCTTGTTGTGCCTCGTCCGCTTTTTTTACTAGCGTTTAGTTTTTCGTTTTCGTCAAATAAATCTGAGTATGCTTTAAAAAGTGGCTCTAATACTTTTCTGACATCTTCTGATACTCGAGTCCATTTAATTGTTCTATCGATTAAACCTTTCAGTGTAGCCTTATAATCTTCACCAACATTACCAAGTTCGTTTAATACATTCTCATAGATGTAAGCTTCTTTTTTAGCTCCCTTTGTCTTCATTTGAACTATTTCAAGCTGAGTTGATAGAGATTTAACTTTATCGTCAACTTTGTTTTTTCCGAGTTTTTCTAAAGCTTTAGCGAAGCTGTCAACGCCAGTAGTCGCTTGCTCTGCTCCTGCGCTTGTGTCTATTAACAGCGTGTTGATGTGGCTAATTAAGCCGTGGATATTTGAAATACTTTGCTTTGTATTATCTATTTCAGCTCTAAGAGCCTGCGTTCGAAACTCAAGACTTCTAATTATTTTTTTTGTTAGATCACCTTTATCTTTAATTGCATTTGTTTCATTTAATTGAGTCTCTAAATCTTTCAGTTTGCTTTCTTGCTCTGACAGCTCACTAGTTGCAATCTTTAGTGACTGCATATAGTCTTGTTGTTGTTTAATTAGCTGTGCGTACGTTAAAGACTTTAAAGACTCTCTTAAATCATCAACTTTATCTTTAAAATTAATCGCTGCTTCTCTCGCTTCATTTGCTTTACTCGCCCAAGTCATTAATGCACCAGCAGCCATGATCGCAATTCCTGTTGGTCCCCCAAGTAAACTTAACCCTCCTTTTAGTAGATTAACAGCTGTATTAGCTCTAGCTGTAGCTGCTGATAATGCATTTTTAGTCGCAGTCTCGGCTTTATCTAATGCAATCATTTTTGCTTGTATAGCCGACATTCTATTTGCTTGAATAATGCGATCTTCAACTGATTTTGCAGCTCGATAATTCGCTTCAGCAAATTGCAGTGAAATAGATAAACTCTGACGTTCTATATCAATTCGTTTTAATTCTGCTCTAGCTAACTCTACTTCTTCTTTAGTCTCGTTTCTAGAAGCTATCGCTGATGCAATTTTTGCTCTTGTGGCTGCGGTTAACGATGTTAAATATCGTCCGGCAAGAATTGCCGACAAGAAACCAGCACAACCGATAAGCACATTCATATTTTCAGCAAGCATTTTTATGCCACTAACTAAATGTTGAGTTGCTCCTGTTGTGTTATCTAGTGAACCTAATGCCTCTTTTAAGCGATTAGTGAAATGATTAGAGGCATCACCAAGATTATTACGCATATTATCAGCAAGTGCCGCGGTTTCATCTTGTGTCGCTATCATCGCATCAGTAAAGTCTGACATAGATAACTTGCCATCAGAAGCCATTTGTCTAACTTCTGCTTCTGTTTTCTTTAATCGTTTACCTAAAGTTTTAAGCACGCTCGGCATAGCTGCGAATACTGACATCGCATCAATACCAGCTAACTTACCTTTCATTTGCGCTTTGGTTAGCGCATTGATAGCAGATTCTGCGCTTATTGCGTTAGTTTTATTGATTGTAAATAAGTTAGATAGCGTATCAATATAAGATAGCGTACCCTGCGTACTATAACCTAGTTCGCTCATTGAATTTGAAAGGCGTACATATAACTCGGTGGATTCTTCTATGGTGCGACCGTTTCGGTTTGATGTTGTCATAAGCTGTTCTTGAACATCTTTTAACGCCATTCCAGCTAATCCAGTATTTTTTAGTCTATCTTCTAAATCTTGCCAAGCATTAGCATAAGCAAAAACTTGATTAGTAACTAAAGCAGCAACAACACCTTTTGCTACTTGGGTTAATTTACCCATTGAACCATTTAACGAATTTACCGACCTATCTGTTTCGTTAAACCCCTCTTGTGCTCGTTGGTTGAAACTAGATACTTGTTTATCCGCTGTTAATAAAGCGCCAGTTTTGGCTTCAATTGTGTAATATATACTTCCCGCTTCAAATGACATAAAAACCTCGTATTAAGCAGTGTTTTTTAAACCAATAACAGAATCTGCGTAATTCATCGCTAAATCGTAATCGTCTTGTGAAATGATATCTTTATCGTTAGTAGGAAATTTCGCTTCCATAGCCTCTTGAAATGCGGTCATTGACATGTTCCATGCATCAACTTCACTCATCCCAAGATGAGCAACAGCCATGTAAACAAATTTTTTAGCATGAAATTCATCGCTATAGCTTGCATCTTCGCTAGTTTTTTTAGGCGAAATATCACCGATTAAGCCGTGTTTTAACAAATGCTGAGATAGAATCAATTTATCTTCAACAGGTATTGCCGCCTCAACATTAACCAGCTTGTCTTCGCCTTTGAGATAACCAGTAATAACAGAACAATCCGTTGTACAACAAGCCTCAAGTATTTTGTCAGCGCATTCTATGACAGATGTGAAATTGTCATTATTTATTTCGCCAAAAATTATAGAAAAAATCTCAACTATTTCATCTGGTTTACCTAGCTTTGTCATATTAAGAAAAGATGGAATAAACAAATAATCAATTTCATTATGCTGGATTATAAATTCCCCAATGTCCTTTATTACTGGTTTCATTCTACATCCTCTTTGGTGAAATGCCTGTTCTAGTTACGTTATTTGCGCTAGTTCCCTCAATAGACCATGTGCATACATCGTCATACGGGTATTCCTCGTTTAATGAGGATAACAAATAACAACCCTCAATTACTCTATTAATAATAGGATTGACAATTTTAATCCAAGCGTATGGCTGCCCGTCGGTGTCCTGTGATGGGCTTTCGATATGATCTAGCAAAACGCTTTGGTTTTGGATATCATCACCTCGAGAAATACCATCAAATGATACCGTTTTTTCTTTGGTTGTTACCATTGATTCGGTTGTACCATCCTCTGATGTATCGGCTGTAACATCAATGGTGTTCCAGTTGACGCCACGTGATTTACCTCGAATCATGCCAAGTCGTTTATAATCCGTATCGTTTGGTTTTTTGTCTGGGTTACCAATTGCATAATAAACAGCGACCTTTCTACCTGTTCCTGCATTACTTTTAGCCATAATGTACCTCTTATCTTGATATAATCATTTGAGCGGTAAATTCAAAAATAAACCGCCCTTCTTCTGTGTTTGATTGAGTTATTCCGCTGATTGGAGACATGGAAATAATCTCGTTTGTTTCAAAGTCATCTAGCATAAACTGCCTGATTTCATCCGCTCTATCATTAACCTCTACAATATTCGAATCATTAATCGCTGAAATAATTACAATCCTAAAATAATCTCGTGTTACTGCCTCACTAGCATTACCGCCACCAGCAGGGACAATCACAATATATCTATTGGATTTTGTGTTTTTTACTTCAACCCATTTCCGAAATTGTAAGATGTAATCATCAAGTAAATTATGTGAATTTAGCCAGTCTTTGATTGAGTTATATGTATCAGAAATCATATTTTGTAACCATCTTTAATAACTTGCTCAATAGCCTGCTTTCCGTCCCTTTCAAAACCCTTTTCAACAAAGTGAGGCTCTGCGTTGGGAGACCAATAATCCCCCTGAGATTTCTTACCGGTACGCTTACCTTTTGCTGTACCTTTGGCATTGTTAACAAATGCTGCGTAATTAGCAGTATAACCAACTCGACCAGTCCAGCCTTTTGGTATTGGTTTTAGCTCTCTATACTGCGAATTAATTAGCGTTGAAGTGTCTCTAGGTGTGATTGGAGCTACAAAAGACATACCAACAATCATAACTTGCTGGATAATCCTTTGAGTTCTGATGTTGGCAATTTCATTAGTTATCCTGTGAATATTTCTGTTCACCTTTGAAACGCCTTTAACTGCCATTATGTAACTACCTCGTAATCAGGGATTTCACCAAAAGCGCTCATATCATATTCAAGCACAAACTCCACTTTTTCAGCGTTTGAAGCTTCTAACGATAATGAAGTTTTATCGCCTTTTACTATGAAGTCACCCTGTTTAATTCGATTGTCTTCGGTGTAAAAAGTTGTTTTTCTTACCCTTTCAACACCTAGAGAATCAATGTAAGCACCCAGTGCGTTTGGTGCTTCATCTTTCCATGTGCATTTCACCAAATAAGGTTGACCGTAAGTATCAACATTGTTTTCTCCGTCGTATCCCATGTGAGGATATACGGTTGCAACGTTTGTATAGCTCCAATTCGCCGTATTACTCACCTCTACCTCCTACAACTAAAAAAAATGGTTTCTTTGAGCAAGAAATACCTAGGCAATCAGTACAGCCGTGAACATCAAGATTTTTTAGTAGTGAGTACATAGATTTAAAACCCACGTCATCATATTTAAATGACCTTGACGCGCCGCTTGGCGCTGATTGTGAGGTAATTTTCCTTGTTCCTTGCATTTGAGCCAGTAAACAAGCTGAGTAAATCAGTATCAAAAGTTGGTCGGCTTTTGAATAATTATGAGCAACCAAGCAATCACTGATTGAATTCACCTTGTTAAGGATTGCGTTAATAACAATGCTCGGTACAGAATAACCAAGCTCTGATAACATTTGATTAACGTCTTCTGAGGTTACCTGTACTGACATGATTATTTACCCTTTTTCTTTTTGTCTGCTTCAACTTCAACAGATTGCTGCTCTAACACAATTACACGCTCAATAAAAGCAGTAGGAATGTCTATAGCATGGAATTCATACCCAACAGGCAGTTCAGCTACCACGCCATCAATGCGACCAAAACAGCCGCATTTAGTCACCCGTAATTTCATCAATTACCCCCTAGCGTTAAAGACTTTGCTTTTGCCGTTAAAGTCGCGTTTGATTTGTAAACCAAATGCCGACCAAACCAGTGTTTGATAGTTATCATGTGGATTGATTCGTTGCTTCATGAATGAGCCGATTGGTGCTGCAATACGTGTTTTGATATATTGAGCATTACGAACGTAACCAATGAAGTGGTTGCCTTTTAACTCAAATGTTTTGGTGAATGAACCAATGTGCGCTGAGTAACGTAAAATATAGTCTTTTACTGTTCCCTCTTTGAATCCATTTGAATTAGAGTATGGCAGATTTAAGCGACGCTCAATTTCAGGCGAAATAAAGATTTTTAACTGTTCTGACACTAAATTAGCATCAAGAATGACAACAAAGTCTTTTGTGAAGAAATTAATAATATCGTCGTTACTTGTGGCTGTTGATGTTAAGTCAATATTTAAACCAGACGCACTTAAATCCACTTGATTGGTGTGCGGATGATTAGTGATGCCTTTGCTTTCAAAGTTTTGTACTTTGATTTTTTCATCACCGGTTAAAATGTATTGCGCCATATCTTGGCGTAATGCTGCCACTGCCGCTTCTTGGTCATCTGACATTGCGTCGATGTTTTCAGTTTGCAAACCTAACCATTCACGCCATTCACGGGCATAACCTGTTTTAAAGATTGGTACAGGGTCACCGTAATGGTCATAAACAACCTTATCTAGCGTTTCTGGCTCTTGCCCTGACATTGAACGATTAACATATCCTGCATCGCTTGAAACACGGTATAGCGCAGCTGTTTTACCAATGGAGATAGGCGTACCTAACGATAACAAATCATCAAGTAATGGTGCGCCCTCGTCATCACGGATAACGCGGGTAGTTACATTATCCACTTCACGCCAGTAATCTTGGGTTAAGATTGCGGCTTGATTAACTTCAATAGCATTGCCGTGTGTTGCGCTCATTTGGTTTTGAGCATTGTTAAAGATTTGACGGCTTGCTTTTAACTGATTCCAAGCCTGTGCCACTTGGGCAGAGTTGGTAATTAAATTTTTATTAAAAATAATCTTTTCGTTCTTCATTATTGCTCCTTAAGCTTTACGAACTCGAACTTGTTCAGCGGTTGTGCCAACGGTATAGGTTTCAAATGCATAAAACAGCACCGCATCAGTACCGCTTGCTTTTTTTAGTGTACCGTCACCATTAGATGTTAATTTGTCGCCAACTGTTAACGCTTCACCTGCTTTTACTAAAACATGGTAAGTAACATCATCTTCACAAATAATGGCGATACCTGATGTGTCATTCGGTACATTGTCACGGATATCATGACCACCTAGATAATCATTTGTGATGACTAAGGCTTGGGTTTGCTCACCTGCCGCTGAATGTTTCATTAACTTGTTGTTAACCACGGCAACCAAAGAACACGGCGCAATCGTTTCACCTGTTTTTAAGTCAATTGTTTGTGGGTCGTTTTTACGTGCAGGACCACCAATCACGGTTTTAAATCGAATCATTACTCTGGAGCCTCCATGTTTAATAGTGAATTATCTGAATTATTAGCAAAACCACCGCTAATAGGCGCTGTTTTAACGCATTGAGCATATAACGCATCTAATGGCTCACCAGATAGCGCATTGACTGCGGTTTGTGTCATGTTGAACTTGGCTTTTACCGCTTCCCGTTTAACGGATAGCTCTTTTTCGGTATTTGCATTTACCGCTAATTCAAGACTTGCAACCTTGTTCATTAATGTTTTAGCCCATGCTGGCGCATCTTCGGCATTAGTTGCGTTTTTCTTCTCCTGTTCGGCTTTTTTCTTGGCTGCTTCCTCATCCGAAGCCCCCTTTTTCTCTAAAGCCTCTTTTACGGTTTGCTCGTTGTACGCCGTTAGCAGTTGTTCTTCTGATAGTCCGTCGGTTTTTACGCCTGCGGTATTCAGTGCCAATAAGATTTTTTTCTTCATCGGATCTTGTTCCTCTTTTTTATTGAATTGAAATTTATTAAAAGCATCCCTGATTGTTTGCCCAATAAAATGACCTAAAGATTCTTCTGTGCAATCATCAAGACTAGCGTTTTCAAGCGGTGATTTTTCACCGTTGGAGTTAACAAAAATACCCACTCCGTCATCTGGCGTGGCAGCACCTTGTTTGTCAGGTAATATTGCGACATGATCGAACTTCATGTTTCGTGCTATTGACTTGTACCGTTTACCTTTTGATGTGCCTGATTGATTATCTGGCGTGTAAGTAAGCCCTGTTGATACATGAATTGGCGTAGTGTTTTTTCCGCTCATCATATCGTCAAGACGATTTACTAATAACCGACCTTTTTCGGTGCTTTCAGCAAATTTTCTATCGATATAAGCATCCATAAGTACCCTATCGTTAGATTTGCGGACATTTCTTCCCCATGCGCCAATATAAAAATTGTTGATAGCCTGAGGATTTAACGCTGAAACATTCTCGTTATTTATTCGTGGGTGGTCTAATGGCATTAAATTATCATTCAATGTCATGTACGATTTGTTAATTTCATCTGCCGGATAGAAAATTCCATTCATGACAATATCATCAACAATTGGCACAACGTCTTTAATAACGATGTGCTCTTTACCGTCGATGATTTGTGTTGATATTTTGGATTTACTATTAACGACAGATAAAACATTTACACTTTTAAGTGTCATGCTTTACCTCGTGTGGATTTAGATGTAAAAAAACCGCCGAAGCGGTTTGGGTGATTCGGTTATGAATGCCTGATAACGAAAAGCGCTTCCGCTAAACAGCCTAGTTGATATCTTCCGTAACTAGTACTTGCTTGCTCAATTAAACGCTTTAATTGTTCTTCTGCGTCATCTGGAAGCGGTTCAGCATTAATAAGTTCACCAGCAATAGCTACTAATTCTTCATCGTCTTTCACTTTAACCTCTTATCTAATGACTCAAAAAACTTAAATAATTCTGGATATAAACGTTTTTTTGCTTCAACTGGATTTTCAATATACAACGAAAACGACTCAGCAACAAACTCCATTTTATTATATTGAGCGTACTTACTAATTGCATGAGCCCAACCGCGATCCCACGCTTTCCAGATGATGTCGTCAATTTCTTCTCGATAATGATAATGCAATGCATGTCCCATCTCGTGAGCATAAATACCTCTTGGCGTGGATACCGCACTCCACGGCATATAATCCATTTCATGAATTATTTTAGCTAATTGCTCATTCTTACCTTTGATGGCTATCAGCATAGAACTTCGCTTATACCCTTTCGTTTTGCTGTGTAAATCAGATTCTAGCAATGCTTTTTTATCAACACTATCTGATGTAATAAGAAGCGCTTTAGCTTCGTGTGAGTATGCGGCTAGCATTTCTTTAGGAGGCTCTCTATATTTATAAACATCCCCTGTTATCGAGCCTGTGTATCTAAATTGAGGTAAATCAAATCGTTTCTGTATTTCTGATACCAACTGTAAACATGGAGCTAATTCTGTAGCATCAATATCACTTGGCAAGTTTGAAGTTTCAGTAATATTTTTTCTTGCCCATTCATTAGCGTCTTCAACAGAATTTAAACTTTGTTGTTTCGGTCTGTTTTGCTCACGCCAGTCATCAGATTCTTTCAACAACCTATCAATACTAGCTTGATTATAGGGTTCACCTTTTTCATTAAGTAGTACCGTTATTTGAGCGCAATAACAATTAAATCGGTTACCATTCTCCTCATACCAATCAGCCACTTGTTCAACAGTATAAATTTTACCGTGTCTATCAACATGCGTGGCTCTTGAAGTAGGTTTTAAAGCAGACATATGCAATAAGCCTGTTTTTAACCCTAACTCCTCTTGTGTACGTTTAGTTTCATCCCATGTAGCTTGACGAAGTGCGCCTACTTGTTCAGTTTGCGCCAAGGCTTTAGCTCTGCTATATGAAACATCAATACGCTTACTGATAATATCGGCTGTTTCTCGTGGGTTAATCCCTCGGGCTACAGCGCTACTTAAAACCGTACCTAAATCACTTTTTAGATTATCCGCAAGCCCTTTCCAGTCGTTGAATGTTGCTGTATATGCAAGCCCGATTCGGCGAATATACGCATCACTAAATAACAAAGATTCCAGTGATGTGGCTTGTGAATATAGTGGTGATTGAGCGGATAAATTATGAAACGTCCGATTAGTACCCATTTGATACATATCAGCAACAAACTTACCCGCCCAAAACTTCTCAATACCGCCATTAATTAAGCTTTCATCAACAATTTCTTGAATGCGAGTTAGCACCCTAGCAAGTTGATTGCCGTCAACAGTGTAATTAACACTGGCGTTAACGACATAAAGCGTGTTATCAACAAATATCGCTGTTTTAGTCGGCTCTTTAGCATAATAACCTAAACTTAATTCGATATACTCAATAATTGATTGCTTGATTGTTTTGTAGCGTTTTTGTATTTCGCTACGCATTTGGAGGATTTGTTTATTTGTCAGTGTAGGGTTGTTCTTACTTCTCGGTAGTATCGGATTCTTTGGAATCGGCTTTATTATCTTCGGTCTTTTCAATATCGATATCCTCTAAATCAGGATCGGGTTCATAACCGCCAGCTTCTCGTATTTCGTTCGGTGTAAACACAGGAATACCCATAGATTGTTGCGCCTTGACGTTCACATCTGACATTTTGAGCATTAATTCGATTTTTTCGGCTTGGCTCGGTGCTAATAAGTCGGACCATTTAAGAGTAAGTGTACCGTTCACTAATGGCTGGATTACTTTCAGCTTAATAAGCTGATTGACAAGTTTTTTTATTAATACACTTAAAAAACCATTACGGCGTGACATTCCACGTTTTGCATAATCAGCTTTATCTTCATCTGATGCTAACCTCCCTGTTTGTTGGCCAAAAATGATTGTAAATGGCATTCTCACCGACGCAGCAAAACTATTCGCTGAAACTGTCCAACCCGAACTCGGGTCAGCCGGTGAAACCGATAATATGTTAGCTGTAGCACCCGATGTGATTAACGCGCTATCCGTTCCTGAATTTAACAATGCGATTTGTTTATTCAATGCATCAGCCGGTTGTTCAAATCCTCGTCTGCGCAACTCTCGCTCTAGCTCGTCCATATCGGTATCTGCATCATAATTAACATGGACTTGGCGACTGGCATTTTTCAGGAAACCTTCCGCGCTACCGCCAGAGTATTTCATCATGTCGATTAAATCGTTATAACCAACCTCTAGCTGTGATTCACCGTCATCTATTGAATTAATAACGGATGTTTCGTTTAGAATGATTATGCGGTCGGGATGTATCCTGCGCGATAAATTAGGTTTACCAGAGTTATTGCCGATAGATGTTTCATTGAATTGATACATCGTAACCTGCCCGTAGTTTTCGTCAGATTCGTCATTATTCCACTCGCACGCAGTGAGTTGCTCCTCCCATGCTGGGATAATTTTAACGATAGCATCAATTGGATTTAATCTATTCATTACATTAACATCAACTGGCTCATCCCATTTTTTACCATCGCGCAGTTGAATAATTAACCCAGCGTAACGTCCTACTATTCCGCGTTTGTCCGCCTCAATAATTGACGCCCACAATTTGTCATTAAATAAATCGGTTACGATTTTTTCCCACGCGGTTAGTTTTGTATCTTGCTCTCGAATATCGCCATCAATAAATTTTGGATAATCAATCCAACAAATATCGCTCAGTCTCTCTACAAAACCACGCGCAGCACTGTTCCTTTTGTAGAGTTTATAATAATCACTAAAAGTGAGGTTTTCGGGATAGCCAAATTCGCGATCGATGTATGCTCGTTTGCTGTTATTCATCAGTCCGTGTGACGCATACGCTAACCGTTGCCGTTGCACATCTCGGTTACTGTTAATCGCCATTTGCGCACTATTTAACAGTTGCTCATCCGTTAATTTTGTATAATTCATTATTACCTCATAAATAGCCCTGCTGAGCGTTTATGTTTAATATAACCATCTAGGCTATATCTGACCGCATCCCAACAATGATTGTTTTTATCCTCAATAATTGGTAGCACTTCACCAGTCATTTTGTCAGTTTTATAGCTATATAACCGAGCTTCGGTTGCGGTATGTTTACAGCGAGGATGGATAATAATTTTTTTAAACCCTCGCAGATATGCGATACCGTCCTCAACACTGCCCTGCCATTTTTTTGCTGCTGAGATATTAAAACCCTTGCGCTTGATGTGACTGATTGTTTCAGGTCTTGAGCAATCACCTTTAATCGGCCATTTTCTTGACTCTGGCACTGAATCATAAAAAGCTGGTATTTCGTCAAGCTCGATATTAACGCCGTACGCTTCATATTCGATGTACAGACAATCATTAAGAATAAATGAGCGGATTAATGTGTTTGGATCATTTGCAAAGCCGAAGTCAGCGCCAAATAGTAAACGGTCTGCTTGTTTGTGCAGGTTGTCATCAAATTCTTCAACAACATATCGACCACTTAAAACTTGTTTATCTGAATTTTCTAGATAAGCACCTTCCCAAATCCACGCATAGGACGCATAATCCAATCGGGCCAAGTCGTTTAATCTCTCTTGCTCTAACACATCAGGAAAAAATGGATTATCGTTATAATTCATCTCAACAATAATCGCATTCTCTGGCGGTTTTTGTCTGAATCTTACATCAGTCGGACTTCCCTCGGTTTCAGGGTTCCACGTTACCCATATTTCGGAATTAGTCTCACGAACTGTTGGGGTGAGCTTTCGCCATGCAATTTCCGAAACATTTTCCGCTTCATCAACCCAACATAGCAATATACGCGCCTTTGATTTGATGCTGTCTAAATTATGACGTAAGCCACAAAACACATAGCTAACTAATCCGTTCTTGGTTCTGATATAGTTTTGACCGATGTCGTAGTAATCAGCTAACCAATCAACCGAGCGAATAGCCTGCTTTACTTCTTCCATAGAAGAATCAGCTAACGAGTTCATAAACTCACGGGCGCACAGTATTACACCGCTTACACCGGCTTCTGCAAATTGATAGCCTTTAATCGCTGTCATTAATGCAAATGAACGAGTTTTAGCGCTACCTCGACCGCCGTACGCACCACGATATCTGACATTTTCGGCTACAAACACAGATATCAATTTTTTAGGTAACTGTATTTGTGCTGTTGTCATGACGTTTACTCTGCGGGTGTGACTAGCTCTATTCGTGTTGGTTTTGGTGACATCGAGCCGTCGGATGATTGGTGGTCTATTTCTTGTTTTTCGCTATAGCCGTGATTAGATAGCATTAGCTTAGTGATTGTTGGATTGAATGAGCTAGTTAGCCCACCATTTATTAGCTTATTCTCTTGTAACGTTTTAATTGCTTCTAGCGTGTCGGAAAACTCTTTGTTTTGTTTTGCATACTCATACATTGATGACTTGTGCTTACCAAGATAACAAGCTAATCCAGCAACACTAGGCACTACATCCCCAAATGTTTCGTAGTCCCCAAGCAAGTATTGTTTAGCCTTAACTAAGCATTCGGCTAGTTCACTTGGGCGACCTACTTTTTTCTTTTCGCCCTTTTTCATAATCTTTCCTTAAATTAGATTTTGTTTAAATTAAATGTGATCTGGCTCACATAAATGAGTTAAACCCGTAAATTTCTATTGATATCTTTATTATTACCCTAATCTATCTTAATAAGATTTTTCTAATTTTACTAAGAGGTTAATACAATGTCTGAAAATCAAATAAATAGAACAACTGCCATTCTTAATATAGTCTTAAAAGCATATTCTGACACAAAAGCGTTAGAGTATTTAGATAAAATAGCAAATATCGTTTGTCATGCAGTTTTATTAAAAAAAAATACAGGTACAATACAAAAGCATTTAACTTTAAAAGAAATATATAAAGAAACAGATAAAGAATTATTACCCATGTCATGGGTCACCAACCCAGATGGACTTCATAGTGAAACGACTCAACAATGGGTGGGAGATCCGTTGTATCTTTGTCCATCAGTGAAACTTAATGATTTAGCGTTCTTGCTTACTGATGTATCTAACCCTAGCATTGAGGATAGATATAGATATAGATATATATTATCCATTGACACGTATAACAAACTAAAAAAGTTAATAGAATGTTTTCGACAAAATAAAAGACCTTCCAAAAAAATTTGGGCATGGCTTATTGGAGATGAAGCTGAAACCGCTAGTGAATAGTATGGAATCAAACCAAACAATCACATTAATTTGATTAAATATGCAGTTATTTTTTATAACCGCCCGGGGGTTTTTATAGTTTATGCATTAAAAGTGAATAGTTATTTATACAGGTAGTTAATTGAAAAACTATTAATGAGGAGTATCTAAGTTGATAGTTTTAAGGGGATATGGCTTCTAAGTTTGCCGACCGCGAACCAACTCCCCTTGAGTAAAGAAATTAAACATGATACGGATAAAAATGTAACAAACTGCTTAATAACTTTATTTGATCATGTTACTCTAAGTGCACATTTATTATAAATTATTTATCTGAGTTAGTACAGCACTAATTACTAATTTCCCTTATCGCTCTTTTATCCGCATTACATTTTTCAATAACATTTAATAAATGTTCGTTATATTTCAAACTATCGCCGAACGTCATTTTTTTGGACGGTAAATTCGGCAGACAATCACTGAGCAAATTTGCCGGTATCGGTCGATTGACGTAAACTTTTCGCTCTTTTGTACAAGCTGTTAGAAACAGACACAGGCACAAACTGATTAGCGCAGTCATTATTTTTGAGTTGCTCATTGATTTGCTCCTGCCGTTCAATAGACTGATTTTCTAGCTCACGTTTGTTATTTTCGTTATCTGCTATAATTTGGTTGTTTCTAGTGATGTCCTGGTTCAACTGTTCGATTTTTCCGAACAGTTCAGCATTATCTTTTTTGAGCTGTTTCTTCTCTTGATAATTGTTGTAACCGAAATAGACAGCAAAGACAAAAACAGCAATGATTAATACTATGCTTAATGCCTTTTCTTTACTCATACTAGCCCGCTCTTATAAATCGTTTTACCTGCATTTTTTACGGCAGTTAACACTATTTGACGATTATTAGTTGGACTAAACCCTATGTGCACCCATTGATTATGCTCTTGAATTAATTTATCGAACTGTACATTAGCATCAATTAATCGTTGACAAATATCTTTAGGTGAACCAAATGACGATTTAAAATCCACTGCAAGCCCTTGCGTATGCGCGCTTGTTGCCACACCGCCGACACGAGCATTTAATGCAGGACAGCGGTAACCAGACGTGATAATAATCGGTTTACCCAACGCTTTTCTCACTAGTTCCAATTTAACAGCGGTTAGTTGCACATTAGACATTAAATTACCTGGTACACGATTATCTATTTTTAATCTGTTAGCTGTTGTTGAGCGTGTAAATTCTTCTAGTGTGAAATGTTCAGTTAGCTTGGTCATCGTTGTTATCAACCCTTTTTCTTAACATTGAATTTGATATTTGACGTAATTTATCAACCCCTAAAAAACCAATTGCGCCACCAATAAACGGATTCATACTAACTGGTAAGCCAAAATAATCTAGCCCACTGCTAGCAGCTAATGACAACGCACCGCACAATAACGCTTCTACCCATTTACGACGTCCGCCCACACCATCATACGTTAAACGACCGTAGGCTATGATGATGGATAAAACGACGCCATAAATTAATGGCGCATTCGATTGCAACCATTCCATGATTGATGATTTATACATGTTATTATTCTTCATATGAGTTAATGATGTGACAGCGTACTAGCTAAATGTTAGTTATGTGCGTGTCTAGCTTTGCTGTCGATTCTGTAGATGTTGACGACATTAATGTCGCTGACATGCATGAAATTTGGACATAAAAAAACCGCAGTTAAGCGGTATGTTTTTATTATTTACAATTAATTGTCAATTAATAATTTATTTAACTCTTTTGTTATTAATTTTTTATATAAAGGGATCATAACAGGAGAATCATTTACTGCCTGCAGAACATCCCTGATACAATTTATTGACAAATTACCCCTATAAAACTGATCAAAATTTTTAGCAAACTCACTATTAAAAAATGATATGTCATACGCATTATGAGCATCTATACAATTTAAATATGAATCCCAATTTAAAAATGGGTGACTTTTTTGATCTAATTCAACTTGGCATTTATTTAATGCTTCTTTCGAACGTATGAAATCAGGGATATCTGAATTTATCAATAAGACTAAAAGAGGTTCACAACAGCAAATAACATGATATTTGTTTTTAGGTGGTGTAGTGAAATGACAATGAGTGAAAACAACAGCTCCCACTTTAAATTGTTTTTTCCTAAACTCTTTAGGGAAATTGCCACCTAATAAAGCCATTCTTAACCAGCCAAATACTTTCTTAACGTGTCAGAATGAATTGAATGATTAATTATCTCATCAATTGAAATCTCATTATTTTGATCAGCAGTATAATATAAATCATCATGGCTAAAGCTTTCTAAATCATTAAAGCTCATCCCTTTGATTTTTTCTATTGCCTCATTCAAACACTCAATATCACTATCACTGAGATAGTCCATATCAGCCTCCCTTTTAGGGACTAGCTTATGCAGGCTTGATCCACTCGACAAATAAGTCAGATATTTTTTAACTTCAGGATAATTACAATTATCACCTCTGGCGCTTTTAATCATGTCATATATATTAGATAAAACGGGACCGTTTTTCATGGCAATAACGCGATCATCAATAACAAAACGACCATATTTTTCTAGATGATATCTGTTCGCAAAATAAATAATCTTACCTATATGATACATATATCCAACCTTAGAAGATACATATAGTAATACTTCTAACGCTTTAGAATAATTAAATCTATTAGTAATCATATAATTTCACCTCAGAATACGATTAATAACCAAGTTATTAATCTAGTAAAATTATATTCAACTTAAAGTAGCAATACAACAACTATTTATCTTTTGATAAATAAAACACAAAAATGCATATAAGACTTCATTAATTTTATTCAGTAATAAATCTATAAAAATTAAAATTATTTAGATAAATAGTGTTGACTTTTATTGTAAGTTAACTTACAATAATAAGCATCAAGTGAGGGACTTGATAAGGTAAACCCCCGACCTAAGACGAGGGCTTAAGGAGAAGAAAAAAGAAAATATTCATTTTAATTCTGCTACTTTTGATTAGCTCCCCAGCATTCTAAAGTAGTTCAAAGGAGAGGGAAACCTCTCCGATGACCTTAAATATAACAATTTAATTTTAAAAAATCAAGGCGGATAACATGGCATTAACAAGAGTTGAAATTCAAGCAAAAAGTGACCAAAAACGAGGTGTAAAGGTCAAAGGCTTTAAGCTACACGTTGACGATATCGCATTAATTGAACAAGCAAGTAAAAGCCTAGATATTCCACAAGCTAAGCTTATTGTTGATGCTGTGAAATTTTACCTTGATAACAAAAAAGCCTCTTAATTGAGGCTTTCTTTTAAATTCAGTAATGATCGATGTTCTTGCAATGTTAACTCGTTGAGATATCGTCTTGGGTTGCCGCACATCCAACAAGAGCAAGCTGTTGGTGTTGTCACATGCCTTTTTAGCGATTTTCTAGAATCACCAGAATAAAAATCGTGCTTTCTATTATCTAAACATCGCTTAACTTGATGTCGTCTATATGCTCGTGTTCTCATAAAATTACTCACATATGGATAGCAAAAAGCCCAACTATTTTAGTGGGCTTAAATTCTATGCGTTCAAAACCGCATCATATATATATTATCTATCCGTATATCCGTACAGTCAAGTATTTATTGAATATTACAAGCCTTTCTTGTTGCTGTGATTTGTAGATCCATACCTAACGCATGAATAATTTTAAGCATAGTGTCAAATCTAGGTTTTTTCGCTGATAACGTTTTATATAGACTTTCTCTTCCGATACCTGCTTCTTCTGCTATTTTTGTCATACCTATTGAACGAGCTACATCATTAAGTGCTGCAATAAATTCTTCTGATGAAATATCCTCATGCAAAAATTCTGAAAGATACATTGCTCTTTCTTCATCAGTATTAAGGAATTTTGCCGCATCAAATTGCGTCACTTTAACCATTTTTAATCTCCTTCCAAAGTTTTACCGCTTTGTTTATATCTTTCTTTTGTGTTGACTTATCACCACCACATAATAAGAGATAAGTAATATTTCCATCTTTTGCGTAATATACTCGATAGCCTGCACCAACAGTAATTCGCATTTCGTAAATTTCATCCCTTAAAAATTTATGATCACCAAAATTACCAAAAGCAGCTCTTCGAATTCTTGCTGTTATTACTGTTTTTCCTTTAGAATCTTTCAAGCGTTCTAACCAGTTTTCGAAAATTTCTGTTTGGTTAATTATATTCATACATACACCAATCTTGTATTTATTAAATATTGTATACTTTTGGATACAATAATCAATATTTATTTTATTAAAAAGGGCGTAAAGCCCTTTGTATTGTGTTATTTGATATCTGCAATTAATTTTTTATTAAAATCTTTTAGGTATATTTTATGCATCTTATCTATGTTTAACAAAAATTGGGCATGTTCATGTTTTACATTGAACATGATAATATCTTGATCGTTGTGGTTCCTGAAAATCTTTTTAATAATTTCGCTTTCAGTATCTCGCCTCAACGTTAAATACATCTGGGTTACTTTTAACATTTTTTCAATTTCTGCGCTTATTAAGTAAAGTCTATCTTTTCTTATATGTTGAATACTATCAGCACCAGTTGCGTCACGTACCATTTTCCAAACTCCTTGCGTGAATGCTTCAGTGTAGAAAAAGGCATTTGAAATATTATTAATGATATATTTTAAATCTTGCAATTGCTGTGATGTAATGTAATTTGACTTATCAACAACTGAGTATGCACCGGTTTTACGGATTTTTGGAAGTACATCATTAAATACCCAATCTTGAAATTGTTTAGCTTCTGGCTTATTACTTCTAAATATCACTCGGTATAAGTTTGGCTCATTAATAAATACAACGTATTGATTACCGCCATTTGTAGGGAGGTAGATTTTTTCTACCCCCTTATTATCAATCTGTTTTGCTAATAAATCTTTATGGTTTTTGATGTCTAAAACACTACAAACATCTTTTAAGCAAAAGAAAGGTTCGTTATTAATTAATTGAATGCGAACTTCATAAGAAGATTGAAATTGAAAAACTGAAATTTGATTAGTCATAATATTGACCTCGGATGATTGGTTATTTTATAAATCACCACCAACACGCCAATATTGGAGGTGAACTAAGCAAGGTTGGCGTACTGGTTAATCATCCGAATCCAGCGAGCGGTTAAGCTCCCTCACCTAGCCCACCATAGACTAGATATAGAAAAACTGCTTACGCAGTTTGTGCGGATGATATTTGCCTCAGGACGCCAATCCCGACGTTAGATTTTGCTAACGTTTTTTCAATATACATCTTAATTATGTTCATTGTCAACTATGCCACCTTTGGGAATAATTCAATAATATGACCACGAATGAAACATTCAGCAGCAAACAAAATTTTTGTTATATCATCCGTTCTTTTACCCAATATTCTCGCTTGCTTACTACATGAAATTTCACGGAGATAAAAGGATGTTAATACTGCCCAATGCTCAATATTATCTGCTTTTAATCTTAAAACAGCATTATCAATAATCTGTGCCTCTTCTTCTGTTAAATACTGACGATAATCAAAATCCATTGGTGCACCATTAATACCCGCCGATTTTGAGGGGTATTCTGTCCCCATGCGCTTTAAAATGCGTGTATTTTTCCACGCTATTAAAATATCCTTAGTTTCTCTCATTTATCCCTCCCAATGCACTGATAGTTAATTCTATCTTTCCACCCTTAAAAACTTCTTTTCTTTCGCTATGTAATACGTCTATTTGCTCATCATCTACAATGACACCGCTATGTATTAATGCGTCAAAAATGGCTTTATTGATGTTATCTAGGTCTCGTTTTCTTCTGTCTGGCATGTACGCCTTAATATCAATCATTACTCTTTCAGCTAACTTCTTATTAGCTTTATTTTGCAAAACTATACCAATAACATCATTCCTAAATTTAATGCCCTGTGGTTTTATATATCTCCGTTTTCCTACTGTCCCCCAATAATGATTGACAGTTGGAGGGTACGGTAATGTCAGGTTAATCATAATTTAATCTTCCCCTCTTTAATTAGCATGTCCTGAGTTCTAATTACACCCTCAGCGTGCGCTAATCTAACGAATTCATTCTCAAATATTCGTGTTCTGCGGTCGATTTCATCATGACAAGCTGAGCAAGCCCATGCGCCTTGCAAATCATTCGGCTTCATACCTACGCCACACGTTCCTGCCAGTCTGTAATGAGCTAGAACTGTAGTTTCTGGATTATGATTGCAGCACGGCAATCGAACCATACACTCTCGCCCTCTTGCTTCTTTAGTTAGTCTGCTCATTGTTAACTCTATTTAAATTATGCTGATTAATGTATTCTCTGCGTTGCTCTCTAACTATTGCTATTGCTCGCTCTAATTCTTGCTCTTTATCATCGTATCGTTTTAATTGTTCTTTGTGTTCGTTGTTCATCATGCTACCTTTGATAATTGGTCTTTGTACTGTTCAGCTAGTCGAATCGCTTCCTGTGCATCTGAGCTAAATATAACGCCATTTTCAGCCCCAAACTGTTCAGCACAAGTCACCACATCAGCAAATGCTTTTTTATTCATTCTTCGCGTTGATAACCCCATAAACACCAGTCCGCCTTGAATGCCTTTTACACATTTCTGCCCGTGTAAATTAGCCGTGATTAAATGCTTCCATTCCTCTGCTGTGAGCTTTTCTCCATTCCATTCAACTTGCTTAGCAATATCATTCAAAACAGCCCACATCATGCGATTTTGTGCTAACGTGCGATTGTCTTCGTCGATTACTATGCGCAACGGATGCTCGCTATCAACTGGCAATTGATTTATTACGTTAATCGCTGTGTTGCGTGCTTGTTCATGTGTTAATCGTATTTCTTTAATCACTTCTAAACCCTCACACACTCAAAATTACGGACCAACACTTCAACTTTAGTATTGCCGAATGAGTTCTCAACTGTAGCGAGTGTTTTAATTAAACTTTTTTCTGTGAGTCTTGAATCACGACGCAACACAACCGTTCCCCACGCTTGCCAACCTTTTTTAACTTCTGCTGTTATTTTGTAAGCCATTTCTGTATTAACTCCCTCAATTTAATTTTGTCTTCTTCTGAATATTTTTTTACTCGTTCTGCTAATTGCTGTTTAATTTGTACCGTATCCGCTCCCCTGCTCTTTATCGCTCTCACATAGTCGTACGCTATTTTGTCGAGCATGTGATAACGTCCTTGGTGGCAGTGGTTAACTCTCTGCAACACAAGCTCTACCTGTTTTTAACATCTGCTTAATGCTAGCAATATGCATCATGCTTTTACTTGATGCTCCCTGCTCAGTTTTGCATTCCAACATTGCAAACGTATTTTCTGGTTTTGGTAGATAATGATTAGCTCGCTCTTGCGTTAATAGCCCAGTAAAAACAGCATGGTTTATAGCATCAGCACGCTTTGCTTTATCGCTACCTTGGGAGACAAACACCTCGATAGCTCGTCCGTACATCATCGATTCGTCAACCATTCGCTCATATGCATCAATAAATGTTCGTCTTGCTCCAATTTTGTCGCCATTTCGGTAGACAATCTCAGCTTGTGACCATGCTTTTGCTATTTCATTAGTCCAAACAACCGTATTGGTTTCATCGCTAGCAAGTATTGCAATCGACCATGCTTCATCTGGTGATAAATGATTACTTGAACCGCCCATTAGCTTGATTAAATCCGCAGGCTTAGGCATAAATTGACTTTTAAGCACCCAAGCATGCGCAGCGGCTTTTAACGATTGAATCGGATATTGCCCAAGTGTTGACCAGTAAATATTGACCTTGACTGTGCTTGCTTGCTGTCCGTAAACCTCAAGTAATCCACCAATAACCGCTAAAAATTCATCTGTAATCTTTGCCATGGTTAAGCCCTCATACTCTCTAAAACTGCCCTGTTACGCTCGGCAAGGGTCATGAATTTTTCAGGTGGTTTATTTGATTTTTTATAACCGTTAGCATTGCGTAACCAGTTGTTAAAAGCCGCATTCCAATCAATATATTTTTTGCCATTCGCCAAGCAGTAATCCCTGAATTTAACAAACTCATTATCCAAATTGATGTTTTCATTCATCGCTATATCTCGATGATGATCGTTCGGTTTAAATTCATCAGGAAACTGACAAGGTCGCTTTGGCTGTTGCGATTTATTCGCAATAATATTTGCAGTATTCTCTGTAGTAGTCTTTGTAGTATTCTCTTGATATAACGAACTTGATTTTGTAGTCGTCTCGACATCTACATTGTAGAGATCGGGGTAACTACTTTTCATTTGTCGTGATGATTGAGTTATAGAGTTGGCGAAATCGCTTAAAACTTGATTAACTTTTTCATTATCAATCTTGTAAAAAGTCTTATGCTCTAACCTCTTTTCTGTAACAATTAACACGCCTTTTTCTTTTAGTTTTTTGATAGCCGTTCTTTGTTCGTTATGAGATAAACCAGTTTCATCTTCAAGCTCATCACGTGTTTTATACACACCTAAATCAGACGTAGCCTTGTCTTGCCAATAAAATAATTGTGAGAATAAAACAGCAGGACTCACACCACCCAGTGGCTTAGCTAGCTTAGGATAATAGGCATTCGGACGCCCTATTAGTTTTAATATTTCAACTGCGTTCATTGCTTACCCTCTTTCTTGGGAAAAGTTCTGGTAAATCAGGTCTAATATCGCAAGCTGCAACTTCCCCATTGGTTGCTTTTACTATTAAATGAACATGTTCAGGACTAACATCAGACAATCCGTGCAGCCACTTCCATACTGATGTCTGAGTTTTCCCACACGCATCAGCTAATTTTTTCTGGCTTCCCGTAATTAAAATAGCTTTCTCAATTGCTTTATTTTTCATACAAACCCTCTTTTAACAACTTATGTTGTGAATATTATCTTTTGTTTTTGCTTGTGTCAACAACTTAAGATGTTTTACTTTATACAACTTTGGTTGTATTTTATTTAAATGAAAAAGGAGCTTAAAAAATGACATTAGCAGATCGACTAACCTCAATAATGAAAGAAAAGAAGATTTCTCAAGCGAAATTGGGAGAGGCTATTGGTATGTCTCAAACCACAATATGGAAATTAATGACAGGCAAAACAAAATCAAATAGAAATCTATTGAAGATCGCTGATTATTTAGGTGTTTCGGTTGAATGGTTAGCTAAAGGAGAAGGTCCTCAGCTTAAACAGCAACGAGACGGAACGCCGATGGATGAATTATCAACAAGAGACGTAGATGAGTGGGATGATAAAACCCCATTAAATGATGATGAAGTTGAAGTTCCATATTTCAAATCAATTGAACTTGCAGCAGGACATGGTTGTTCAAGCACGGAAGATCACAATGGATATAAGCTCAGATTTAGCAAATCTTTTTTTAGAAGAAAAAACGCACAAAAAGAATTTGTCATTTGTTTTCCAGCTAAAGGAAACAGTATGGAGCCCGTTATTCCAGATGGAGCAACTGTTGCGGTGAACACACTACAAAAAGATATTCGTGATGGCGATGTTTATGCAATATGCCAAGACGGATTGTGTCGGCTAAAAAGATTGTATTTATTACCAGCAGGAAAAATAAGAATTGTTTCTTACAACTCTGAAGAATTTCCTGATGAAATTGATGATTCAAAAAATATAGAAATAATCGGGCGAGTATTTCATTGTTCATTTGAAATGTAATCAATGCTATTAAGAAAACACGGCTAACCGCTTTGAGGTTATTCTAGTGAATAAAACAGATAACCATGATTAGATATATATTAAATAAAAATTCAAGGAGAAAACAATGCGTTATATTTATGAAACAGTTCAAATTCCACCAAATATTAATGTCGGAAAAAAGGATAAAGGCAATGAAGCTGGAGCTTATTTGCGTGAAATAATAAATAACAAAGCCAACGATAATTGGGAATTTGTAAGCGTTGAAAGCGTTGGAGTAAGAACATCCCCAGGGTGTCTTGCTTCTCTTTTAGGAAAGAAAGAAGAATATTCTATTTATTATGTGATTATCTTTAGACGTGAAGTGGCTTAGTTTTAAATTAATATATCTATATAGAGCGATAGCCCCCAATCGCATTCGCTCTGCATGTAGATTCGAACCGTCTTGCTCAGAATATGCCTTATTAGCAATTGAAAAATATGGCGTATTCAAAGGGTGGAAAATGACATTAGGCAGATTAATGAGATGTAAACCACCAAATGGTGGCAAAGATTATCCGTAACAACCGCTTCGGCGGTTTTTGAATATAACAAAATAAATAATTGAAATAATGTAAGGAATAATATTTGATGACAGACAAAATAATAAAAGTAGGAAGAATTATTAGTGATTCGGAACCTATCGAAGACGGCATAAATAGTTCTTTCAGATGTATCGCTTGTTGTGATAATGAAGAATATCCTGTTGTAGCGAAGTATATAAAAGGAATTGAGATATTAAAAGAATTAATTTGTGCAATATTAGGCAGACTAATAAATTTGCCAATTCCTGAACCTATATTACTATTAGACCAATATGATGTTTTCTGTTTCGGTTCTCTTGATGTTGGGTATCCAAATCTTTATCATAGATTAAATATTCAAGACCCATATTATATTGAATTTCATTCAATAATTAAAAGCTGGAGCGCCCTTGAAAGCGCGTCTTTTTTTGATGAATTTATCATCAATCCAGACCGGCATTCTGGTAATTTATTATACAATGGAAAAGATATAGCTATGATTGATCATGGTTTATCAATGCAATTAGATAAATTCACACCAAACCATGATGAAGACTGGAATAATATATTATTTAATCATTTGCTATGTAAATTTACCGAGTTATCTTGTGAACATAAATTAGATAAAATTGCGCTATGTAACAAATTAACTATTTGGTGCGAAAAAATAAAAGAAATAAATAATAATAATCTAATAGATAAAGCTATTAATGAAATACCTGTTGCTCATAAATCGAAAAATGAGTTACTATATTTTTTAACTAGTCGTAGTGAATTCATTCAAAAAATCATAAACAATAGAATTAACCCAAACCAGATGGATTTTGTAAATGTTTGATAGTAATAAATTATTATCCACAATACCACAAGCGCCAACTTATAAAGCTATTTGGGCTCCAATTTACTTTGAGCCAATCATGGGCTCTGGAGAAAAACTTACTATCGCCGTGGTAGCTGTTAGTGAAGGTGGTGAATTTAAAATTAGACAATCTATTAGACAGTGCGTAGTTAAAGCTATGTATGGCAACAAATCAGATCAATTTAACTCTTTGATTGAATTAATTATTTCTAGTCTTACTTCACATCTAAGCAAAACAAAAATTCTAGAAAACTGGAACGTTCCTATGCAAGGTGTTGTTTTGGGTAAAATAAAAAGCACCTTATCCAGTGATATTATCGGAGTTCTTAGGCAAGCGGTGATGCTAACATCAAGTCTGTCATCCCTTGATTTTTATTCTAACGATGAAGATAATAACCAATATTCATCAGATAACACTTGGTCAAAATTATTAAAAGATATAACTATAAATAATCATCCAAGCTTCGATCGTTATTTTGATAGAGAATTTAAGGTTGTATCAGAAGCTAGAGCTGCTAAGATATTTTTCCTAAGTGATCGCTCGGCAATTAATACCGAAAGATTAAGACCCAATAACATAGGGACGGATTTAGATAAAAACAAAGCAAGATTATTAGATTTATTTGCTATCAAGGATCATGAAAATCTCTTTACACGAAGTACACATGAGCTTATTGTCTATAGACCAACTGAAGATGATATCACATTTAGCAAGCGACAGATGAAGCGATTAAATGATGCTTTATTAACACTAGAAGAAGTTGGAGATAAGCACTCAATCATAGTTACCCCTGTAAACACTCCACAACAAGCCTTAAAAAGGATTGAGAGAGCTGAATTCAATTTTGCAGCTTAAACCAACCCGCCCTGTGCGGGTTTTTTCACGCCTAAAATCCCCCACCACAACTTTAAAACACCAACTGATTGAAAAACAATCAAACGAATAACAATCAATCACACAAAAACAACAACTTAACAACTTAATTAAAAATAATAACAACTTTAGATGTTGATATTAATAACAACTTATGTTGTAATGATCACATCAAAACAAATCAACTTACCAAAGTTGAAGCTCTTTAAAAACTCGGAAACTCGGAACAACTTATAAAGTGTTATTCAAAGTAGACAGTGTGAAAGCGAAGCTCATCTTAGAACGAAATGCCTAGCTCCCTCTAAGCTGATAAAAGGATGACACGGAGTAAGGGAGCGCAACACCTACTGGGGTATGTACCAGTATTCAAATCAAAGCGCATTTAAACAAGTGCGCTTGAGTTTGAAATAAAAGGAGATTCTAACATGACTAAACAAGAAGAAATCAGAAAATTACAACAACAAGCTTCTTTTGATGTTTCAGATTTTATCTGGGACGAAGAGGATCGACTATATGCCAAAATCGACTTTGATGAGTTAACAGCATTATTACTTAGAATGATGAACGTTGATGAGATCGACGGAGAAGAACTTCATGAATGCGTGTGTAGATTAACACACAAACAAGCTTTTATAGAAGCAAAGAAAAAAATTGAAAATAACGAGCAAATGCTTATTGACCAAGCCTGTTAATTGCAGGCTTTAAGAATAAATAAGGATAAATTATGAACCGCAAGCGTGAAATTGAAGATTATGTAAGAAAAGAATTAACAAGCCAACCACCTAAGCCGTGCGATTTTAAAGTGGGCGACATTGTTATCTATAAGAATGACTTTGGCGTTAAATTTGAATGTAAAGTAATCGGTTTTTCAGTGTGTGATTTGTTCAAATACGGAAAATTTATTCATCTAGACAATGAAGCACATACTACAGCGTATTGGTGTCCGCATCATCCAGATAGCTTAAGTCACAAGTAAAAGATTTTGACAACTCGGAAAGACGAGTACATGCAAGTCCGTTTGCCCGTGAATTGAGTAACGGGCTTTTTTACAGAATTAACGGCTAGAATTCATGAGGATTAAACAATGACAAGTAAAAAGATTATTGAGCAATTACAGCAACAAGATTGGTTTGTTGAATGTAAAACTGAGCATGAATTAGCGTTAGTGTTAAATGCTTGTTTAGATGCGGATGTTGTTTGGTCAAACAGAGTAAGCGCAATAAGTCTTAAATGTAGCATTCCTGTGCCGAAGCTAATCGGGCGTTCATCTCGCCGCTGGAGTAACGGTTTGTGGTTTTCCAACACTTTAGCTGATGAAGATTTAAAGCACTATAGTGACATAACAGATTGGTTTTTCGAAGAATTGAGGAATGAATAATGGAAAAATTAACACCACAAAATGAACATCAAGAGCATATGGTACAGGTTTTATTAGCAAAAATGCAGGGTGTGCAAGTTGAATATAAAATTGATGGCAATTGGCGCAATTCAGACGATGATGCAGCCGTTAGATTGTATTTAAAATACCGCATTGCACCTCAATCAACACCTTTACCAATTTCTCGTGAAATGTGGACACTGATTGATAGGACATGGAACTATGCAGCAATGGATGCAAATGGCAGAGTGTTTTTTTTCGAACGTAAACCATACCTCGTAGCAACTGATAAATTGTGGAGCAGTAACACAGGAAAATATACAGGGTGCGCATTAGCTATTAATATTGAAGGCATTAACTGGAAATGGTCGCTAACAAAAAGACCCGAGGACGTCTAAATGAACACAATACCGATTGATTACGTCGGCTGTAATGTACATGAAACAGACCGATTTAATATTAATTACAAAATGACTAAGGGCGAGCAAATATACGCCCTTTTTTGTACCTACGTTTTGACGCTTGGTGGACTGTTTGGGCTGATTCGATGGATGTTAGAAGTGGCGACTAATTAAAAGGAATATGAAAATGGCAGAATCGTTTGAAAAGAAAATTTGGGAAACTCTATCACAAGTTAATGTTAATGACAAAGTAGAAAAAAAGAACGGATTAACATATCTGTCTTGGGCGTGGGCATGGGGTGTTTTAATGGAGTATTATCCTCAATCATCATACATAATTAACCCGCCCACAACTGAACTGGATGGCTCTATGATGGTTAGCGTAACACTAACAATAAAAGAGGATAGCAACGAAGCAACTCGATTTATGTGGCTGCCAGTTATGGACTTTAAAAACCACGCTATTAAGTCGCCAAATTCAGTAGATATCAACAAAGCGACAATGCGATGTTTAACCAAGGCTATATCAATGTTTGGATTGGGTTTTTATATTTACGCTGGTGAGGATTTGCCAGAAGAAGAAAAACAGGCGCAAAAAATTAATGAAGATGCGTTAAACAAAAAACGAGAATCATTAATCAAAGCGGTTGAACAATCTGCACAAAAAGGTATTGATGCAATGGGTGAGTTTTGGAAATCATTATCAATTGAAGACCAAAAACTTATCGGGTCTAGTGAAAAACGTCGCATCTATGATATGGCAAAAGAGGCTGATAATGGAACAGCGAACGGATGAATGGTTTAACGCACGGCTAGGCAAAGTAACTGCAAGTAGAATTAGTGATGTGATGGCTAAAACAAAAAGCGGTTATTCAACTAGCCGCCAAAATTACATGGCTCAGCTAATTTGCGAACGTCTAACAGAAAAACCAACCGAATCATACTCCAATGCCGCTATGCAACGCGGCACAGAGTTAGAGCCGATAGCAAGAGAAATGTACATACTAAACCAATTTGACGCAACCGTTAAAGAAGTTGGCTTTATCCCCCACCCCACAATCGAAAACGCTGGAGCAAGCCCCGACGGGTTAGTAAATGATGATGGATTAATTGAAATCAAATGCCCGAATACGTGGACGCATTTAGAATTTATGCAATCACTAAAGCCAAAGCGTGAGTACATCTTACAAATGCAATGGCAAATGATGTGCACAGGTCGAAAATGGTGCGATTTTGTCAGTTATGACGATAGGTTACCAGATAATTTGAGTTTTAGGTGCATACGAATTCATTACGACGAAGCATTAGCTCAAGAGATAGAAGCAGAAGTTATTAAATTTCTGCAAGAACTCGATGAGCGAATCAAACAAATAGAAGCCGCATAACCGTCCAAATGACTTTTTTTTAAAGGATAAAACAATGACTAGATTAACTAAATCTATCAAAGAACAAATTTGTAAAAATGCAATTGATCAATCGCTAGTAAATAAAGAGCTGAAAACAGCAAATGAAAATTTATCTAAATTAGCTCTTGATGTTTATAACGATAACGTGACTGCTGAACAGCTAAAAGAAGCGGATGAGATAAGAGCACGCGGCAAAGGGTTGCCATTTTATAGAGGTGGTGTTTTTTACACTTGCAACTACGTGACATGTTATTTTGCTGGGTTAAGCGCATGTCTAACATTACCGCCTGAGCGTGATTTTTACGAATTAAAAGAGTATCCAACATACACCGCCGATCATGAGTTTTCAAAATGCTTTTTATCATTACAGAATCAGATCGAAAACTCAGAAAAACCAAAAAATTACATAAAAATATAAACGAAATAGAGTCTAATAAATCTCTTTTTACAAAGAGCTATGAACAACTGGAGCAAGAAAATGGCAAATAGAGGGATAAACAAGGTAATTTTAGTAGGCAATTTAGGTCAAGATTCAGAGGTCCGTTACATGCAAAATGGTAACGTTGTTGCTAATTTAAGTGTCGCAACATCAGAGTCATGGAAAGATAAACAAACGAATGAAACCCGTGATCGCACTGAATGGCATCGTATTGTTGTATTTGGTAAATTAGCTGAAATTGCAGGCGAATACTGTAAAAAAGGTTCGCAAGTTTATCTTGAAGGACAGTTACAAACTCGAAAATGGCAAGATCAGTCAGGACAAGATCGTTACACTACAGAAGTTGTAATAAACCCTATTGGTGGTACTTTACATATTTTAGGGGGTCGTGATAGCGATAACACTAGCCAGCAACAAGCACAACAACATAAACCGCAAACATCAGCTCAGCAAAATGAGTTTATAGATGACGGGATTCCATTTTAATTTGACAATAATTTTATCGGGTTGTATAGTTGTTGATACTACAACATACGCGGACTTCCGCACCCGAAAGCTAGCGGTTTTTTTATGCCTATTTTTAGGTATTTGATCATATCTATGATCGGGTCGAGAGGACGTAATACAATACTCGAAAGAGGAATAAGTCCCGCCGTCGTATGCGGTAGTTGAAACCCGATCACCTACTAAGTGATCAAATAACTAAACATACGAAAAGGTATAAAATCATGTCAACTCAAAAAAACATAAGCATATCGCTAGATACAGTCAATAATCTTCAAGCATTAACAGCCAAGGCACTAGCTGTAATACAACTCTTATCTACTGATGGACAAAGCATTGAAGGCTTTGAAAGTCGTCACGTTTTTATTATGGATGCTATCTGGCTTGTAAATGACTTGGTGGACTCTATCAAAAATGAATTGAGAGGCATTTAATTATGAATACACTAATTAATTCACAAAACAAAGAATTAACAATGTCTAGCCGTGAGATAGCGGAGTTAACAAATAAAGAACATAAAAACGTTTTACGAGTAATTAGAGACTTAATATCTGCTCAAGTTTTAGACGCTCAAATTGAGCCACTAAAATTTGAATATAGAAATCAATGGTTTGATTACTATGAGTTAAATAAACGTGACTCACTTGTTATCGTTGCTAGATTATCGCCAGAGTTTATGGCTTTTGTTGTTGATCGATGGCAAGAATTAGAGCAACAAGTCTCAAATAATCAATTAAAGCTACCAAGCAGTAAAGAGCTTGCACTAATGGTTATTCAAGCCGAGGAAGAAAAAGAAAAACTACAACTTGAAGTTGATTACCTAAAACCTAAAGCAGCATTTCATGATATGGCTGTAGATATTCACGGTGCTGTATCTGTTGGGCAAGCAGCAAAAACGTTAGGGACTGGGCGCAATAGATTATTACAATTGATGCGACAAAGAAAATGGATAAATCGCCGCAATGAACCGTACCAAGATAAGATAGAACAGGGATTATTGGATGTAAAACTTTCAAATTGGGAGCACCCAGAAAAAGGCATCCAAGATGTCATAACAACTCTTGTAACAGGTAAGGGAATTACAAAATTAACTAAAATGTTAAGCACTAAACTTGTAGCCTAACTGATATACGTAAACAAAGGGCTTAATGCCCTTTTTAATCCACAAAATCTGTTAATAACTCACTGAACAACCACCCTATTCTATTAATTTATTACAAATATCTGCGCTGATTATTTTGCGTAGATATTTTATGGGAATAATTATGCAAATTGATGAATCCGTATTTAACCACGGTAAAATCGAATTTCAACATATCGACTATGGTTATGTTTTCTTGTTTGATAACGAGCTTTATATGAAGATTGAATTAGACCCGATTATTCTGTCGTTTGTTTTCAAATGCTCATCTAAAGGTGTACACGAAATAACTAACGGATGCGCAATCAATCTTATTAGCGGTCAAGGAGAAGTGTTTGCTGATAACTGTATGGTCGAACCAGTAAAAGCTGTAATTAAAAGGAAATAATCATGACTACACACGAATTAAAAATAAAATCTGAATATTTCATGGACGTTGCTCGATGTCAGAAAAAAGCTGAAATACGCTACAACGATCGCAATTACAAGGTCGGGGATATTCTGAATTTGTATGAAATTGACAAGAGCGGTAATCGTACAGGTCGTAAATGTAGCGTTATCATCTCTCACATTTTAGATGATGCAGAGTATTTGAGAGATGGTTATGTAATGTTGAGCATTGACGTAATATACTGATTTATATAGAAAGATAAGGAGAATAATTATGACTAAAAAAGCTACAGTAACTGTTTCATGTGATTTATTAAATGAATTGCTATGTGCTCAAAATGAAATTATTGTTAATTATAAAATAAATAAAGGTGAACATATTTATTGTGGTCGCTGGAACGAAGAAATTAATGATTTAATTGAAACGTACAATCAAGTCGCAGAAATACTTAATATTGAAAAAATGAAGTTGATTCCAAATAATTGAATAAACACAGCAAATTACTAAGTTTTATTTGTTGATGAGAGATGAGAAAAGATTATAGGGGGTAAATAATGGTAAATAATTTAACAATTGAAGACCCAAGATATAGCAAATCACAGGTTTGCGGCTACATGGGCGGATTAGATCAAACCACGTTAGACAAATGGGTGGCGAAAGGAGAATTTCCAAGGCCCGATTTATATTTAGGTAGACATCCGCGTTGGAGGCTGTCTACCATCAACGCTTATCTTGCCCAAAAAGAACAAGAATATCAATCATGCGGTTAGGCTATCTATATAGTCCGCATACCACTGCATCATCTCACGACGCCCCTCCAAATATTGTGCGTGATTGTAAATACCACGCACATTCCCTTCTTCGTGATTTAATTGTTTTTCTATCCAGTCACGATTAAAACCATGCTCATTTAATACACTTGAAAACTGATGCCTAAAGCCGTGCCCAGTTGCACGGTTAGCAAATCCCAATCGTTTTATTAAACCTAAGATAGCGCCGTTAGACATGTGTTTTGAACTACTATTTCTACCAGAAAAAACATATTCTCCCCGCCCTGTAATTGGTTGTAAAAATTTCAGAATATTAATAGCTTGATTAGATAGCGGAACTACGTGAACCCTTGATTTTTTCATTGATTCTTTTGGTAGTATTATGTATTTTTTCTCAAGATCAACATACTCCCATTTGCAACTCAATAATTCCATGGTCCTGACAGCAGTTAATATTAATAATTCTGTAGCATAACGAACTAAAATATTACCCGAATACGATTGTAACGCTTTCATAAATTCACGCATATCATCTTCCATTAAAAACGCATAGTTTTCTGGTGTATGTGTGACCATAGCTTTAGCTAATTCACGCGCGGGGTTGTTTTCAGCTCTTTCGGTAATAATTGCATATTGAAAAACCTCAGTACATCGTTGACGCATCTTTTTTGCAATTTCCAATGCGCCTCTATTTTCTATTTGTTTTAAACAGTTTAACATTTCTAGAGGCTTGATTTGCGCAATATCCATATCGCCAACGAACGGGAATATATCTCTTTCAAAATACCGAATAATCATTTCTCTGGTATTGATAGACCAATTCCGTTTTTTTGTATCAAACCATTCAAGGGTTATTTTTTTAAAAGTATTTCCTTGCGCGATATTAGCAAGTAAAGTTTTTCTTTTTCGCTCAACAGCAGGATCTTTGCCGTAAGCAAGCATCTGCCGAGCTAATTCTTTTTCGTTGCGTGCATCAGATAAACTAATATACGGATACTTACCGATCGTTAGCGTTTTTCTTTTGCCGTTGAACTGATAATCATAGCGCCAAGATTTAGTTCCTGTAGGTGTGATGTATAGATATAGGCTTTCAAAGTCTGGCAACTTGTACGGTTTTTCTTTTGGTTTTGCTGATTCAATGGCTTTTACAGTTAGCATAATTACGGTATTTTTGGTCACGGTATTAAAATATACCGTAAATATACCGTTTAAATGTTTGCGTTGTCAATCGTTTAGAATCGTGTTTAGTCGTATCGAAATACCTTAAAACACTGTTAAAATAAGGCTTAAATCGTAGAATGTCGTTTTTAATCTTGTTTGCGATTTCGACCCCAGCAGGAATCGAACC
>NZ_LZHJ01000152.1:0-12735 GCF_001690815.1 Gilliamella sp. GillExp13
GTGCCCACGTTTTACGGGCCTTTGTGGGCACTAAAGCTTTTTTATGATTTCTTCCTGAAGCTGTGATTTTAAGCTCAGCTCGGCAAACATCTGCTTAAGTTTGCGGTTTTCAGCCTCCAGCTCTTTTAAGCGTTTGATATCCGAAGTTTCCATGCCGCCGTATTTTTCCCGCCATTTATAAAAAGTTGAATTACCCATACCATATTTACGGCAGAGTTCCTTGACAGGAATACCTGCTTCAGCTTCTTTTAAAATAGCGACGATTTGATGTTCAGTCATTTTTTTCATCATTAAATCCCCTTTTACTTTTATCATAGAGAATTTTCTACTTTTTTGCTGTACTATTTTAGGGGAGAGTTACATGGGCTATCTCTTTTTTATTCTTTCCGGCTTGTAATAATACGAAAATTTGGTATCTTTCCTTCCTAGAAAGGTGATTATAATACATAGCAATCTCCAAACTGTGGTGGTGCGAAGGTGCTAGTATAAATCACCTTTCTACTTTCTTCACTCCACCGTGTTTAAAATTGCACTTCATGTTTGAATCCAGGTTTTTGTGTAAATGACTTAATATATAGGTCTTTTCACAAAAAACATTTAAGTGGATTATTGATTTTATTGAATTTTTTTGATTATGCAAACATGAGCAATTATAAATAATACCAAACAAAGAATAGTATTATTGTAACTGAATTAAATCTTATAAATTAAATAATATTTAAGTTAAAAAGGAAAATATTATGAGCGTAGTAAAGAAACCACCAGTAAAATGGTTGCCACTTATCATTATTGTGGTAATTTCAGCGATATTTTGGTTGTTTGTATCTTCACCTGAAGGTATTAGTCAAGAGGGTTGGCAAACCAGCATCATTTTTGTTGCAACAATTGCCAGTATTGTTGCCGAAATAATGCCAATTGGCGCAATTGGTCTATTAGCAATTACTGTTTTTGCTGTATTGAGACCATCTGGTGCAACAACAGCGACTGAGTCAATAAAAATCTCGTTAAGCGAATTAAATAGTAGTCTTATTTGGTTAATTGTTATTGCCTTTATGATCGCTCGTGGTTTTATCAAAACAGGTTTAAGTAAACGAATAGCCTATTATCTTGTTAAAATTTTGGGTAAAAATACCTTAGGACTTGCTTATGGTTTATCCGTTACTGATATTGCATTGGCACCAGCTATTCCAAGTACAACAGCACGTGCTGGCGGAGTTATTTATCCAATAGCGGAAGCGCTAGCAATTAATTTTAAATCCAATCCTAAAGATGAATCAAGAAACCGTATAGGTACTTTTTTAATGCTAACTATTAGCCATGTAAATGATATCACCTCGGCAATGTTTCTAACGGCATTTACAGGAAATTTATTAGCCGCTAAATTAGTTACAACATCACTAGGTATTACATTAGGGTGGGGGGAATGGTTTGTTGCAGCAATTGGGCCATGTTTAGTTTCATTCGTTGTGATACCTTTGGTGATTTACTTTCTGACTAATCCAGAATTAAAAAGAACACCGGAAGCGCCAAAATTAGCGGCTGAAGAATTAAAGAAAATGGGGGTAATTACTGTTAAAGAAATCATTATGGGTGTTACTGTTGTACTTTTGTTAGCGCTTTGGATTTTTGGTAAAAACTTCGGTATTGATTCAACAACTACTGCGTTTATTGGCTTAACTATTTTGATCTTATCTGGTGTATTAAGCTGGGATGATATTAAAGGAGAAAAAGCTGCCTGGGACACATTAATTTGGTTTGCGGCATTACTTATGATGGCGGGGCAAGTTAATAAACTTGGTGTAACAAAATGGTTAGGGGACACAATAGGTGTAGTTGTACAAGGTCATTTAGGTGAAAGTAGTTGGGTATTAGTTTTAGTTATTTTATGTGTTGCCTATGTTTATTTACATTATTTCTTTGCAAGTGGAAATGCTCATATTGCTGCATTATTTCCCGTTTTCTTATCGATCGCTATTGCCTTAGGCGTACCAACTCTAACTGCAATTTTTGCGTTGGTTATTTGTACTAACTACTTTGGATCAATTACACAGTTTGCAAATGCTCGAAATCCACTATTATTTGCCGAAGGTTTTGTGCCAGTAAAAACTTGGTGGAAAGTTGGGTTTATTTGTAGTATTGTAAATTTAATTATCGTATTTACTGTTGGAATTTTATGGTGGAAGATAATAGGTCTGGATTAATAGTTATGTAACTATCCTCTAAAATAATATATATTCCACCTTGAATCATTAAAAAAGTTATTGGTACTGTGAATTTTAATCAATAAATTTTATAAGTGATAGTAGTAGAAATTAACGTCATTTCAGAACATTTAATGTAATAAAATGGCTTTAATTGTGAAGTGTTAGGTATTGATATTGCGGTCAGCTTACCAATAATTATCCGCTATTTGGACAAGCTGACTAAATATCATGGTCATCTAGTAAAAATATGAGTAGTGAAAAAAGAGACTATTTACTTAGTGAGATAATATTTTCCTTGATATGGCAAGAGCAGTTGTGAAATTTGATAAATCAGTACGTACATCAACTCCATTTAATTCACTATTTTTAAATTGAAAATTTGAGGATAACATGCACATAATTAAAAATTTATGTGATGACCTTAATTTGCCATATGGCGATCGATTTACTCAGGATTGGGCTTATGAGTTACCAGATCAATATCGAACAAAATATTGGTTAAATAAATATATTTTTGCATATTTATATAATGGATATTCTTCAATAGAAAAAAAAGAATTAATGATTTTATCTCTCGATGTTTGTAACGATTTAATTTCTTCGGGATTAAACCCTAATGATAAAGTTATTCAGAAGGTTTTAAATATTCTTTTTAACAATTATAAGAATTATGAGGATTTAATTAATTATTGGGCATTAGATAGTGCACCATTAATAGATTGTTTTGCATTAACACCTATAATAAGAGAATTAAAATATCAAAATTATTTACAGCATTACTAAATTCTTTGTGCAGTATAAAATTTATTGACACTACAAAGCGCCTTATTTTTAGGTATAATGATGGCTATTATATAGAATAGTGGAGGTGGTTTGATATGTGTTTTTATTAATAATTAATAATTTATTTTTTAAAATGGAAACCTAAGCTATCATAAAGCTTTTCCTTTTCAAGCGTTAATAGCTATCTATCTTTACCTCTTGATCACAATTAATGATATTAAAACAAAGCAAAACTATATTTTTTATCTATCAATGTTTTACAGTTAATTAGATATTGATTGTTATAAAATTTCAACATTAATTTTAGGTAATCGGCTTTTTATTTAACGACTATAGGTATTAAGATGAATTCATATTTATTACTTTTTTTTGCAATTATTTGTGAAGTTGTTGCAACTTCTTCATTAAAACTATCTGATGGATTTACCAATCTTATTTATTCCATCATTACCATTGTGGGCTATAGCGCTTCGTTTTATTTACTATCATTAGCACTAAAAACTATTCCCGTAGGTATTGCTTATGCTATCTGGTCTGGAATTGGAATTGTATTTATAAGCTTAATTGCATGGATTTTTCTAAAACAAACTTTAGATTTTGCAGCTTTAGTTGGCATGGGGTTTATTATGTTTGGTGTTGTGATTATTAATTTATTTTCAAAAGTATCAGGGTATTGATTAATCGTAAATTAACTATAGGATAAATCCAAATAAAACTGTTCAATAAAATGAATGAGATCAGATTAAAATTAGGAAAGTATGAAATTTATTAATCGATATCATTCTCAATTTCAAATTCAATTTTTTTAATTGCTTGTTCACAACGGTAAATTCGGTTATCAAGTGCGGCAATTTTGCTTTGATTGATAATTTCGGGCGATAGCTCTAGCTCGTATTTCATATCTTGTAGTCGGCGCAAATAATCTAGGTGGCGCATATGTTTTTGGGCTAGGGTTTCTGCAATAATATTTTGGAACCCTTTTGGGCGTAGGTTTTGGGTTGCTAGTTCACGCGTTAGGGCAGCAATTTGGTTAACTAACTTGTCAGATAAAAAAGTTATTTGTTCAACTTTTTCTAATTTTATATTAGCAACTAACACTTGATAAGTTTGTTTGATTTTTTCAAGGTAAAATGTTTTATCTGTTACAATTTTATTCGTTTGAAATAGTTGCTCGTCAAAATAAGGTTCTTGAAATTGTTGATCATTTGCTAAATTAATTTGCTGTTCTAATTTGTCAATTTGCTTTCGTAGTATAGTGAGTAAATTTGCCATTGTGATTATTCTTTATAATAAGTTGAGCTATCATTGTCTTGACCGAAATAATCACCTAAATGTAATTTGGCTAGGTTGATAATTTTCATAAATGCTTCAAATGTTAATTTATTGTCTTCTATACTATTTTTTTCGGCAATAATTTTTTTAGCAATTAATTTTATTTTTAATTGGTTATAACAGTCAATTAAATTAAGCGGTAAGGGTGATAGAGCACGTTTTCCTAACCAAAATATTCCTTGCAAGGGCATGCTTAAGGTAAATAGTATGGTTATTATTGTTACAGCAATTTGTGCCGGCATGAAATACTGCCAAAGGAGTAAGCCAATAGTGATAGGAGGCAAGTATTTATTTGCGGTTTTTATGTAGTTAATAATTTTTAATTCAGGAAATGAATGTATTAATTGTTTGTCTACTGGGCAAAGCTTCATATACCTTTGACCAGCTTTAAATGTGGTTATTAAATTCATATTATTGTGATTCCTCGACATTCACTTCTTATTGTCTTAAAATAGTGTCATTCAAATTGGGGACTCTCTCTATTTTATCTCAAAAAACAAGATATCAGAAGTCACCTTAGCGTAGTCACATTGATTTTAAATCATGTGTTGAGTTACCAATTTTGATTGGTATATGTCTTTATTATTCAATTTATAGGAATTACTATGTCATCAAGTAATAACGCTCTTGTTCTTAATTGCGGAAGTTCATCATTAAAATTTGCCATTATAAACCCTGAAAATGGTGATGAGTTTTTATCTGGTTTAGCTGAATGTTTTCATCTTCCTGATGCTCGTATTAAGTGGAAGCTTGATGGTGTTAAAAACGAAGCTTCTTTAGGAGCTGGTGCAGCACACAGTGAAGCAATTCGTTTTATTGTTAATAGCATCTTTCCACAAAAGCCAGAATTATTAGATAGCATTAAATCGATTGGTCACCGTATTGTTCATGGTGGCGAAAAATATACCCAGTCAGTTGTTATTGATGATTCAGTATTAAAAGGAATTGAAGAAGCATCTGCTTTTGCACCGTTACATAATCCTGCACATTTAATCGGTATTCGTGAAGCATTTGCTGCGTTCCCACACCTAAAAACTAAAAACGTTGCAGTGTTTGATACTGCATTCCATACAACAATGCCAAAAGAAGCTTATCTATATGCTCTTCCAAACGAACTTTATACTAAACACGGTGTTCGTCGTTATGGTGCGCATGGTACTAGCCATTATTATGTTAGTCGCGAAGCTGCTAAATTATTAAATAAACCAGTTGACCAAACTAATGTTATTACTTGTCATTTAGGTAATGGCGCATCAATTACAGCTGTTAAAAATGGTAAATGTGTTGAAACTTCAATGGGGTTAACTCCGCTTGAAGGCTTGGTGATGGGTACACGTAGTGGTGATATTGATCCAGCGATTATGTTCTTCTTACATGATAACTTAAAAATGTCTGTTGCTGATATTAATAACCTTTTAAACAAAAAATCTGGTTTATTAGGTTTGACTGGTGTGAGCAGCGATTGCCGTTATGTAACCGATAATTACGATAAAGACGAAAATGCTAAAAATGCTTTAGATGTTTTTGTTCATCGCCTAGTAAAATATATCGGCGGTTATGCTATGCTTTTAGATGGTCGTTTAGATGCTATAGTATTTACTGGAGGTATCGGTGAAAACTCAGAAGAAGTGCGTCGTATGGCATTACAAAAATTAGGTATTCTTGGTTTTGAACTTGATCAAGAACGTAACCTTGCAGCTCGTTTTGGTAACGGTGGCAAAATTACTAAAGATGGTTCAGCTATTGCGATGGTTATTCCAACCAATGAAGAACTTGTCATTGCTCAAGATGCTGCGCGTCTAACTGCTTAATAAATATTCAAAACCGCCTAAATGGCGGTTTGTTTTTATACAATAAAGATTTAAGAGGTAATAATTATGTCTCGTACAATTATGCTCATTCCAACTGGCACTAATGTCGGGTTAACAGGTGTGAGTCTGGGCGTTATTCGAGCTATGGAGCGTCAAGGTATTAATTTAAATGTGTTTAAACCTGTCGCGCAACCAAGAGCTGGTAGCGATGCGCCAGATAATACCACAACCCTAGTGAGCAACAATACATCAATTCCAACACTAAAACCGCTTAAAATGAGCCATGTTGAAAACCTATTAGGTTTAAATCAACAAGATGTGTTAATGGAAGAAATCGTTGCCCTTTATGCCGAAAATACTAAAGGAGCTGATGTTGTTTTAGTTGAAGGTATTGTGCCAACATCTGATTATCCTTTTGCTAATGAACTTAATAATAATATTGCTAAAACTCTTGGCGCCGAAATTATTTTTGTAGTTAATATGGGCAAAGATACGCCAGAACAACTTAGAGATCGTATCGAAATTGCTCGTTCTAACTTTGGTGGTATTAAAAATGATAAAATCGTTGGTGTGATTGTTAATAAAGTCAATGCGCCAGTTGAAGAGCAGAATCTTGCTCGTCCTGATGTTGCTGAAATTTATCATACCCCTAAATTTGATGATAAGAAAATTACTATCGATGATTTAAATGCACACATTCCATTGCCTGTTCTTGGTTGTATTCCTTGGAATATTGATCTAAGTGCTTGTCGTGCTATAGATATTGCTAAGCATTTTGATGCAAAAATCATTAACGAAGGTTGTATTAAAAATCGTCGTATTAAACATGTGTCTTTCTGCTCTCGCAGCGTACCAAATATTATTAACCACCTACAACCAAATGCACTTTTAGTGACTTCTGCTGATCGTGCTGATGTGCTAGTTACTATCAGTTTAGCGGCAATGAATGGTGTGGCAATTGGTGGTGTACTCCTAACTGGTGGTTATGAAATCGACGATAAAATTGCAAAATTATGCCAACCAGCATTTGATACTGGTTTACCTGTATTTACGGTTAAAACCAACACTTTCCAGACATCGATTAGTCTACAACAATTTAATTTAGAAATTCCTGCTGACGATAAAGAACGTATGGAAAATACCCAAAATTATGTGGCTGACCATATCGATGCTAAATGGGTTAAATCATTAAATGAAGTGGTGAATTCTGCACGTCGTCTGTCTCCTCCGGCATTCCGTTATCAATTAACTGAACTTGCGCGTAATGCAAAAAAGGTAGTGGTATTACCAGAAGGTGATGAACCAAGAACGGTTAAAGCAGCCGCAATTTGTGCTGAGCGTAATATCGCTAAATGTGTATTAATTGGGAATCCGGACGAAGTGCGTAAAGTTGCCGCTTCACAAGGCGTAACTTTAGGGCAAGGTGTTGAAATTGTTGATCCTGAATTAATTCGTGAAAAGTATGTACCTCGTTTAGTTGAATTACGTAAAAATAAAGGCATGACAGAAGTAATTGCTCGTGAGCAATTAGCTGATAACGTAGTACTTGGTACAATGATGCTTGAAGCAAATGAAGTTGATGGTTTAGTGTCAGGTGCTGTGCATACAACCGCTAATACTATCCGTCCACCATTACAATTAATTAAAACTGCCCCAGGTAGTTCACTTGTTTCATCAGTATTCTTTATGTTAATGCCTGATCAGGTATATATTTATGGTGACTGTGCAATTAATCCAGATCCAAATGCACAAGAGTTAGCCGAAATTGCCATTCAGTCGGCTGATACAGCAATCGCCTTTGGTATTGAACCTCGCGTTGCGATGCTTTCATACTCAACAGGTAGCTCTGGTCAAGGTGCTGATGTTGAAAAAGTGAAAGAAGCAACTCGCATTGCTCAAGAAAAACGTCCTGATCTAATGATTGACGGCCCATTACAATATGATGCAGCGGTAATGCCTGATGTAGCTAAATCAAAGGCGCCTAATTCACAAGTTGCAGGTAAAGCTACAGTGTTTATTTTCCCTGATCTTAATACAGGTAATACCACATATAAAGCAGTACAACGTTCAGCGGATCTTGTTTCGATTGGTCCTATGCTACAAGGCATGCGTAAACCTGTGAATGATTTGTCTCGTGGTGCATTAGTTGATGATATTGTTTACACTATTGCATTAACCGCAATTCAATCAGCACAAGAACAAAACGCTGCAAAATAAGTTTAGCAAAACGTTTTAACTAACGATAAAAGGTGATGCAATATCACCTTTTTAATTAAATTTAGCCAACAAGTAATAGTTTTTTAAAGCTTGAGTTATAGCGATTCAGTTTTAAAGTATTTTGTTCTAGAAATTTGCGACAAGGTTTTCAAAAACTTATTTTAAGTCAAGTCCAAGCATTCAAAGTTGATAAAAACAATAAATAATAAAAATTTATAAATGATTTTATCCCTCCATGTTGTTTTTTAATAGTGTTAATAACATTTTCATAAATTGTTCTTTATCATCTTGTAATATGGAAAAAAAATCTTTATCTATTTGTTCAACCAAAGGTACAGTTTCATTTGCTTTATTCAATCCTTTTTGGGTTAATTGAATGGATTTTGCTCGACTATCTTTAATTGAGCAAGAGCGTTTTATATAATTCCTTTTTTCTAAATTCTCTAATATTTGGGAAATTGTCATCACATCGATATTTGTTTTATTTGATAAAATAACTTGTGTTATTTCGTCTGGCCGCTGTGATAGATAAGCAAGAGTTGCAAGCACTATAAATTGGGGATGAGTGATAGACTGTTTTTTCAAGCAATTTTTGATATTCGTATGCCAGGACGAATAAGTTTTCATAAAAACAAAACCAATAGATTCAGAATCAGTTCGGAATTGAGTCAAAAACTTATTGTCCTTTTTCATAATTTACCCTTCAACTAAGCCATTTAATTTGTAAGTTTTATCTATAATATCATCTGAAATCTGTTTTATAAAATCATAGGATGCTTTAGTATCCATTTTTGGATCCGGTTTTAGAGAAATTTCTGATTTTAATACATATTGATTATGCGATATTTCCATAATTTGATGTGAGAAAAACAGTAAACCTATTTCAGGCATATCAAATTGTTCTGTAAATTCCTGCTCATCAATAATCTTTGATAAAGTCACTTCCATTTCTGGTATATTTTGTAATTTGAAAATACCTTTAGCCCCTGTTTTTAAGTCACCAAATATACGAAAGTCTTCAAGATCAGTTTCCCATAATTTTCTCAAATTAAGCTCAGTATAGTATTGCCAAATTTGAGTTGGTTTAGCTTTGGTTGGTAATATGAAAGAAATTGAAATGGTATTCATAACGTCTCCTTTTAATAAGTTTACTTATCAATTAAGTAAAGAAAATTCAATTCTTTGATCTGTTGACTTATTACAAGGTTAATTTGATGAACATTTTATTGAATTTTGTAATAAGCCTGGATTCCAAAATTATTAACAATATAAAATATTTATAGTTGTTTTTAATTAATGCTCTCAATTTAATCGGTAAATGATACAATAGCATCCTAATTTTGTAATAGTTTATAGTTTAGGAATAAAATTGATGAAAAAAGACATCCACCAACAACGCATATTGATCCTTGATTTTGGTTCTCAAGTTACCCAGTTAATCGCTCGCCGAATTCGTGAAATTGGTGTGTATTGTGAACTGTGGCCGTGGGATGTATCAGAAGAGAAAATCAAACAATTTAATCCTAAGGGTATTATTTTATCAGGTGGTCCTGAAAGTACCACCGATGCTAATAGTCCTCGTGCTCCCGAGTATGTTTTTAATGCTGGCGTACCTGTTTTGGGTATTTGTTATGGCATGCAGACTATGGCAATTCAAGTTGGTAAGGGCGGTCAAGTCACTGGTTCTAACCAACGTGAATTTGGTTATGCTAAAGTGGATCTTATTGGATCGTCAAAATTAACTGATGGTATTTTTGATAGCGCAAGTGAACAAGGCGTTAATCAACTTGATGTTTGGATGAGCCACGGTGATAAAGTAACAGCATTGCCTGATAGTTTCACACTGATTGGGTGTACTGAAACTTGCCCATTTGCTATTATGGCTAATGACGAAAAACAATTTTATGGCGTTCAATTTCATCCAGAAGTAACTCATACTGTAAAAGGTTTCGAGTTATTGCAACGTTTTGTGATTGATATTTGTCACTGCGAAAAACTTTGGACACCATCTTCAATTATTACCGATGCTATTGCTCGAATTAAAGAACAGGTTGGCAATGACAAAGTATTACTTGGCTTATCAGGAGGGGTTGATTCTTCTGTTACAGCATTGTTATTACACCAAGCTATCGGAGATCAATTAACTTGTGTATTTGTTGATCATGGTTTGTTACGCTTGAACGAAGCTCAACAAGTTATGGATATGTTTAGTAATAAATTTGGCTTAAATATCATAGCTGTAAATGCTGAAGACCGCTTTTTAGCTGCACTAAAAGGTGAAGCAGATCCTGAAGCAAAACGTAAAATTATCGGGCGTGAATTTGTTGCTGTATTTGATGAAGAGGCGGCAAAATTAAAAGATGTAAAATGGTTAGCTCAAGGTACTATCTATCCAGATGTTATTGAATCAGCTGCTGCTGATACTGGCAAAGCCCATGTAATTAAATCACACCATAATGTAGGCGGATTACCAGAAGATATGAAAATGGGCTTAGTTGAGCCACTGCGCGAATTATTTAAAGATGAAGTCCGTAAAGTTGGTTTAGAACTTGGTTTACCTTATGACATGCTTTACCGTCATCCATTCCCTGGTCCAGGTCTTGGCGTGCGTGTACTTGGTGAGGTTAAAAAAGAGTATTGCGACTTGTTACGTCAAGCTGATGCTATTTTTATTGAAGAACTTTATAAAGCTGATCTATACCACAAAGTAAGTCAAGCCTTTACTGTGTTCTTACCTGTTCGTTCAGTAGGTGTAATGGGGGATGGTCGTAAATATGATTGGGTTGTATCCTTGCGTGCAGTTGAAACCATCGACTTTATGACGGCTCATTGGGCTCAGTTACCTTATGACTTCCTAGGACGAGTTTCAAATCGAATTATCAACGAAGTTAATGGTATTTCTCGTGTCGTATATGATATAAGCGGAAAACCGCCAGCGACTATTGAATGGGAATAATTGTATTTAATATCACGTAATCCCATATTGTCTTTTTTTTGTTATTTTAAGCCTTGTTTATCAAGGCTTTTTAACCTCATTTAATCCCACTTAAACTCAACTTTTTTAGTGGAATCTTTAATCAGGAATAAATACACTAACAAAAACTAAGTTTAAATTAGTAAAACAAAAGGAAAAAATAAAAATTCCATTTTGATTGTATGTTGCATTTTCTAAAATTGGGATAAAATCCTTTTCCAAATTAGGTATTTGATAAGCGCATTATTTACTAGAATTATTTACAGTAATTTGAGAAACTACTGTAATGAATATAAACAAAACTAACTCCTTGTCACAGACAAGAGATATGTCGCTTATATCACAAAGAAAAAATAACGGTGTCTGATTAGATAAAATGTCAGATTAAGTTTGAGCTACTGCAAATTAATATCTTACAAAGCCCTGTTACAATATAGATTAAATCGTAAGATATTCCTTTAGAACCAACACATACACCAGATAGTATCTTACCAAACTTAATTAGTTTGAATCTTGCTTGTAATGGCGTCCCCTACAGGATTCGAACCTGTGACCTACGGCTTAGAAGGCCGTTGCTCTATCCAGCTGAGCTAAGGAGACTTAGATAGGTTTCTTATTTAGATGTTGTGTATTATATAAAGCTATTTCGATACGTCAATGATTTTTAATGGCCTATTATATCGGATAGATAAAATATCATCAATTTGGTTTTTTATTAGAGTCGTTGATGTTTTGTTTTAATCATAAACTTTCTTTACATTTTTAACTGTTAGCAAATTATATAATATACCTATGTAATTAAATGTCGAATATTGTTGTTAATAATATTCAGTTTTTTATACATTCTAGTAATTAATTTTGGCATAGTAATATCTCGTTATGATTTAGTTAAATGATGACTTATAATGCTTTTTTAGCAATCTTTTCCAGTAGACTGTTATTATTGTAAATGCCCCAAACTTAGTACACAACTCACGTAGAAAATTAAGCTGCTTGTTTTAGTGTTTTATACTCAATCGGTGTCATGTTATTTAATGCCTCATGCGGTCTTTCGGTGTTATAAATCGTTAGCCATTCTTCGGTTATTCACCTAGCTTGTGCTAAGTTGTTAAAAATATATAAATCAAGTACTTCAGTACGATAGGTACGATTAAATCGTTCAATATAACCATTTTGATAAGGGCTACCGGGCTTTATATAATCAATGGCTATATCATGTGATTTAGCCCAGTTTATAAAGTTTTTTCCTGTAAATTCTGGCCCATTATCGACCCGTATTTTTAATGGATATCCATGATATTCGGCCAGTTTATCTAAGTAACGGGTAATCCTTCCTGCTGGTAAGCTGACTGCAATATCAATACCTAACGCCTCACGATTAAAGTCATCGATGACATTGAATGTCCTAAAGCGA
>NZ_LZHJ01000153.1:0-1078 GCF_001690815.1 Gilliamella sp. GillExp13
TCACGTAGAAAATTAAGCTGCTTGTTTTAGTGTTTTATACTCAATCGGTGTCATGTTATTTAATGCCTCATGCGGTCTTTCGGTGTTATAAATCGTTAGCCATTCTTTGGTTATTCTCCTTGCTTGTGCTAAGTTGTTAAAAAGATATAAATCAAGTACTTCAGTACGATAGGTACGATTAAATCGTTCAATATAACCATTTTGATAAGGGCTACCGGCTTTATATAATCAATGGCTATATCATGTGATTTAGCCCAGTTTATAAAGGTTTTTCCTGTAAATTCTGGCCCATTATCGACCCGTATTTTTAATGGATATCCATGATATTCGGCCAGTTTATCTAAGTAACGGGTAATCCTTCCTGCTGGTAAGCTGACTGCAATATCAATACCTAACACCTCACGATTAAAGTCATCGATGACATTGAATGTCCTAAAGCGACGTTGATTGTAACTCTCCCCTAAAATAGTACAGCAAAAAAGTAGAAAATTCTCTATGATAAAAGTAAAAGGGGATTTAATGATGAAAAAAATGACTGAACATCAAATCGTCGCTATTTTAAAAGAAGCTGAAGCAGGTATTCCTGTCAAGGAACTCTGCCGTAAATATGGCATGGGTAATTCAACTTTTTATAAATGGCGGGAAAAATACGGCGGAATGGAAACTTCGGATATCAAACGCTTAAAAGAGCTGGAGGCTGAAAACCGCAAACTTAAGCAGATGTTTGCCGAGCTGAGCTTAAAATCACAGCTTCAGGAAGAAATCATAAAAAAGCTTTAGTGCCCACAAAGGCCCGTAAAACGTGGGCACAGCAACTACAACAAAATCATTCTGTTACTATAGCTATGAGCTGCGCTATCGTTGGCTTAAACCGTTGTGCTTACTATTATCAACCTAAGTTACAGGATGATTCGGTGATTGTTTCGGTATTGAATGCTATCACAGACCGGCATTTACGCTGGGGCTTTCCTAAATGCTTTAATCGTATCAGAAAGCTCGGCTATCAATGGAACCATAAGCGTGTTTATCGGGTGTATTGTGAATTAAAGCTTAATCTCAGAGTAAAACGAAAAAAACG
>NZ_LZHJ01000154.1:0-1825 GCF_001690815.1 Gilliamella sp. GillExp13
CCGCCGTTATAAACGGTCAATTAAACAACGTCCAAGTTATGTAGAAAGCCGGAAAACGCGAGGACATTGGGAGGGAGATACGATTATTAGCCGTAAAGACAAGCAAGCATTGGTGACATTAGTTGAACGCAAAACAGAGCTAGTATTAATTGGGCGCCTCAATCAACGTACCGCCTCCGAAACGAGAGATATGATAATAAAATTGCTAACGCCGTTTGAAAAAATGGTTAAAAGCATCACCTTTGATAATGGAACCGAATTTAATTATCATCATGCTATTGAGTATTATTTAAACACCACCGTGTACTTTGCGGAGCCTTATAAAAGCTGGCAAAGAGGCACAAATGAAAACACCAATGGCTTAATACGTCAGTTTATACCTAAGTCAGCGGCCATTTCATTAGTTGACGACAAACAGATAAAGAAAATACAATATCTATTGAACACACGCCCAAGAAAACGGCATAAGTTTAAAAGCCCTGCCGATTTTTATTCTAAGGAGCTAAGAAGAATTGCACTTCATGGTGTAATCTAGGCATTTAAGGAGGATATATTTAATATATTGTAAGGCATATGAAAAATCAGTGATATTTACTCTTTATGATTAAAATAATTCCCTTAATTCTACAAGATGTTAACCGCTTATCATATTACTTTAAACAAAGTAAATCATTCCTAAAATTTATTTTTACTTTTTGATTTCAGGCTAATTGCGAATAAATATCATCACTTGATATACCGTATAACTCATAGGTTGTGTTTAAATTTTTTTAAAAACTTAAATAAAATCAATATTGAACATGGTTTTAATTATAACATGTACTATCTTTTACAACATCTGAAGACAGTTGATTTGTTGTTGAAAAGTATCGACAATGCAATCCTAACAAAATTTGCATTTTATACTCAATTACTTTTTATACTGAAACACATAGTTACCTGAAACTTTTTGACAACATTCTCAGGGTTTTCATCGCAGACAAAAGCGCCCTAATGAATCAATAATTATCTTTTTACACTCCTTAACAAATACCCTAATTTCAAATTTGAAAAAACCGTTTAACCTATTTATACTTTATATTGAGTATATAAAATTAAAATAAATATATATTGAAACAAAGGAATTAGAAGCATGTTAACATGTTGTTTAATAGCTAGCTATCACTTGAGTTTATTTTTTGGATTGAAAACAAGACGTAATTTATTGATGGTAAGCATTACCAATTCGCTAATGCCTTTTCATTTAGGATTAAATTCGTGGATCGGCTACACTAATTAGTACCAGTTTTATAAGGTCATTGTTATGATAAACTAAAAATAAGAGAAGGTAACAACAATGGCAATCGATTCATCACGAAGAGCAAAACGTAGCTTTACTAACGAGTTCAAAAAACAAATGGTCATGCTATATCAAAATGGTAAAAAACGTGCGGATATCGTCGCAGAGTATGACCTCACCAAATCAGCATTAGATAATTGGATAATGCAGTACCAAACTACCGGCTCATTCATCGCAAAAGATAATCGTCGAACTGAAGATAACGAACTTATCGCGCTACGCAAAGAGAATAAACGCTTGTTAATGGAGAATGATATCCTAAAGCAAGCGACGTTGATAATGGGAAGAAAATCGAGTTAATTTTACATAATAAGCATCGATACAGCTTACGTGCATTATGTCGATGTTTAAATGTAACCCGAAATCGTTTCTATTATCAACGGCAATTAACGCAGCAATCACAAGATATATCACTGAGTGAAATAGTGGGTGAAATTTTTAATACTAATTATCGTGCTTATGGTACAAGGCGTCTGCAAGCAGAGC
>NZ_LZHJ01000155.1:0-11922 GCF_001690815.1 Gilliamella sp. GillExp13
GGTACAATCGGCCACGTTGACCACGGTAAAACAACTTTAACTGCTGCAATTACAGCTGTACTTGCTAAAAAATACGGCGGTCAAGCTCGTGCATTCGATCAAATCGATAACGCACCAGAAGAAAAAGCACGTGGTATTACCATCAACACTTCACACGTTGAATACGATACACCAACTCGTCACTACGCACACGTAGACTGCCCAGGCCATGCTGACTATGTTAAAAACATGATCACTGGTGCGGCACAAATGGACGGTGCTATCTTAGTAGTAGCAGCAACAGATGGTCCTATGCCACAAACTCGTGAACACATCCTTTTAGGTCGTCAAGTAGGTGTTCCTTACATCATCGTATTCTTAAATAAATGTGATATGGTTGATGACGAAGAATTATTAGAATTAGTTGAAATGGAAGTACGTGAACTTCTATCTCAATATGATTTCCCAGGTGATGATACACCAGTCATTCGTGGTTCTGCGCTTAAAGCGTTAGAAGGCGATGCAGCATGGGAAGACAAAATTGTTGAATTAGCAGAAGCATTAGATAGCTATATTCCAGAGCCAGAGCGTGATATCGACAAACCATTCCTATTACCAATTGAAGACGTATTCTCAATTTCAGGACGTGGTACAGTAGTAACTGGTCGTGTTGAACGCGGTGTAATCAAAGTTGGTGAAGAAGTTGAAATTGTTGGTATCAAGCCAACCACTAAAACAACTTGTACTGGTGTTGAAATGTTCCGTAAATTACTTGACGAAGGTCGTGCAGGTGAAAACGTTGGTGTATTACTACGTGGTACAAAACGTGAAGAAATCGAACGTGGTCAAGTACTTGCAAAACCAGGTTCAATCACTCCACATACTGATTTTGAATCAGAAGTGTATATTTTAAGCAAAGATGAAGGTGGTCGTCACACTCCATTCTTCAAAGGTTACCGTCCACAGTTCTACTTCCGTACAACTGACGTAACAGGTACTATCGAATTACCAGAAGGTGTAGAAATGGTAATGCCTGGAGATAACATCAAAATGACAGTATCATTAATTCACCCAATCGCAATGGCAGACGGCTTACGTTTTGCGATTCGTGAAGGTGGTCGTACTGTTGGTGCGGGTGTTGTTGCTAGAGTTATTAAATAATCTAGTATTAGCTACCAATAGAAAGGGTATCAATAGATGCCCTTTCTTATCTAGTCTGTTTAGCAAAATGTTTTTGATAAAAGAGCATTTTGGAAAATAGATATTACTATAAATAACATAATTATGGGTTTTATATGCTAGTAAGTAACGAGAGTCAAGATTCAAATACTATTCTAGACAAATTTAAATGGTGTTTAGTTTTAGTATTGATTGCATTTGTTGTTTGGGGAAATTTTTATTTTGCTGAACCAAATGATATATATCAACCTAATACAATCGTTCGGATTATTGCAGTTGTTGTAATTTCGTTATTAACGCTGTTAATTGCGATTACAACAAACATGGGTAAGTCATTTTTGTTATTTTTACAAGAATCTAGAAAAGAATTAAGAAAAGTTGTATGGCCAACACGTAAAGAAACAGCACAAACAACTTTACTTGTTGCAGCTATTACACTTTTTGTTGGTTTAGCGCTTTGGGGGATGGATACAGTATTCCGTTTAGTCATCTTTTATTTAACATCAATAGGGCGTTAATATGAGCGAAACACAACAAAAGCGATGGTATGTTATTCAAGCTTATTCTGGGTATGAAGCGAGGGTTGCACAATCATTACGTGAATACATCAAATTACATAATATGGAAGATGCATTTGGTGAAGTTTTAGTACCCACTGAAGAAGTTGTTGAAATGAAAAGTGGTCAACGCCGTAAAAGTGAACGTAAATTCTTTCCAGGTTATGTGCTAGTTGAAATGATGATGAATGATGCGACTTGGCATTTAGTAAAAAGTGTACCAAGAACAATGGGCTTTATTGGTGGTACTTCGGATCGACCAGCGCCTATTAGCCAACGTGAAGTTGATGCTATCATGAATCGTTTACAACAAATAGGTGATAAACCACGCCCTAAAACACTATTTGAACCAGGTGAGCTTGTTCGTGTTAACGAAGGTCCATTTGCTGACTTTAATGGTGTAGTTGAAGAAGTTGATTACGAAAAAAGCCGCTTGAAAGTATCGGTTTCTATTTTTGGACGTTCAACGCCTGTAGAACTAGATTTTAGTCAAGTTGAAAAGAGCTAATCTTTTGATATAGTTTTTCACTGAATTAGCTGTATCTTTTACAAAACCACAAGAGTCTATCTTGTGGTTTTTGTTTTTATGAAAGAAATATAATGCCTTTCGAGAATTTGAAAATAATAGTTCTATTTCTAATATATTTTATTAAAGTGAGTCACCAAGGTAGATAAAACCACTATCGGATCATAATTTAATTTATTATTAATATAATACAGGCAATCTATTCTTTTTTAGGTTTTTTTATTATTTTACCCATATCAAAGTGATATCCCAACCAATAGTTAGGCCAACGTGCTTCGATTCTTATATTATTAACTATTAAAGCAACCATGACTAATAAAACCGAACCTATAAGTACTGGTGTTATCAAGAATGAATAGTCAGTAATTCCAGACATCATGATTAGAATAGGGTTTGCACCAGCTGGAGCGTGAACTACACGTAGTAACTGCATCAATGCGATAGATGTCCCAACTGCTAATGCTATCGGTATAATTCCATTACTAAATAAATTAATGAACAATACACCTATAAAAGACGAAATAAAATGCCCTCCTATAACACTTCTTGGTTGTGCTAATGGAGATTTAGGTGCAGCAAATAACAAGACGCATGTTGCACCAAATGGAGCCATAATTGCTAATGTATCTCCCCACTGAGTGATTACGAGCAAAGTTAAAATCCCTAAAGCACCCCCAATAAATCCTCTCAATATAGCTACTGCGTTAGGTTTAGGTGACATCACCTCTCCTACTTTTAATTTTTCTAGCATAAATCTCTCCTGTTTGGTTAATGTGGGATTTTAATAAAACTAGTAAGTCTATTAAGTAAACTATATCGTTTACTTAATGTATATTTATTAACTATAAGGGTTAAATGTTATTTATAATTAACTATATTAGAGTTGTTGTGATAGAATCAAAAATATTCTAGCAATTACAAATAATAAAAAATGAAATTGAAGCCTGAAATTGTTGATATGATACTTGCTGCGGCTGAATCGCTGTTTAATGAATATGGTTATCATCCTGTTAGTTTAGAGCTTATTGCAGAAAATGCAGGTGTATCAAAAAGAACATTATATAAATATTTTGGTGACAAAAATGGGCTTGTAAGTAAAGTGTTACTTAGGCGGAATGATTGTTTTAAAAAATCACTTACAGATGTTATCGCTGTTTTTTCTGAAAAAAAAGACAAAATCAATGCAATTATTTCATGGCATATAAAATGGTTTAAGAATGATAATTACCGTGGTTGTATGTTTGTACGAGCCAAGTCTGAATATAACAATAAAAGCGAAGAAATATGCGCTATTGTTAGTGAACATAAAAAGTGGATTCAAGATAGGATTTTTGAATGTCTAGGAGGCACAAAGTCATGTGAACAAGCATCTTGCCTAATTATGTTAATACTTGAAGGTATGATATCTTGCACATCCGTTTTTGGTATTGAGGGATATGATTTTGAACAGGCAAAAATGTACATCTATGATATCGTCGATAACATTGGCGAGGATAACCTATGAATTTAAATAGCTGGCTTATAGACAATGGATAGCCATTACCTCAAGCCTATTAACCGAAATGATCAATTTAATCTAAGTTAAACGATTCCAATTGTTGTTGTAATTCTAACCATTGTAGTTCTGTTTCCTCTAATTGATTTTTAAGTTGGCTTTGCTCTAGTAACAAAGTTGTAAGTTCGTTTTTTTTGCTCGCATCATAGATTGCAGGATCAGACAGTTGTTCTTCAATTTGCTTTAATTGATGGGTTAATTTATCAAGCATCTGTTCTTCTTTTTGTAACTGTTTTTTTATTGGCTGCATTTGTGCACGTAATTCAGCTTGTTTACGTTTTTGCTCTTTACGATATTGAGCTGATATATTACTTGTATTTTCTTTTTTGGGTGAATTTATTTCGTCATTTGATTGGTTATCATCTTTTTGTGCTTCGGCTAACCATTTTTGATAATCATCAAGATCGCCGTCAAATGGTTCAACTTTATGAGCATGGACTAAATAGAATTCATCGGTGGTCGAACGCAACAAATGGCGATCATGTGACACCACCACTAATGCACCATCAAAATCAATCAATGCCTCAGTTAGAGCTTGTCGCATATCTAAGTCTAAATGATTGGTTGGCTCGTCTAATAAAAGAAGATTTGGTTTTTGCCAGACAATTAAAGCTAAAACAAGTCGCGCCTTTTCACCACCCGAGAAAGTTTTAACTGGCTCGGTGACTTTGTCGCCTTGAAAATCAAATCCACCTAAATAATTACGTAGTTCTTGCTCTGTATTTTTCGGTTCGGCAAGTTGCGTTAAATGCCAAAGTGGTGACTCATCGGGGCGTAGATATTCTAATTGATGTTGAGCAAAATAGCCTAATTGAACACCTTTAGCGAGATTAATATGGCCTTCTTTAGGTGCAAGTTCTCCGGCCAGTAATTTAATCAGTGTTGATTTCCCAGCACCATTGCGTCCTAATAAGCCAATGCGTGAACCAAGGACTAAATTAAGCTTAATTTTTTCTAGTATAATTTTATCATCATAACTCGCTACAACTTTTTCCATCCTTAACAAAGGACTTGGTAAGAATTCAGATGGCTTAAAATTAAAATGAAATGGATTATCAACATGAGCAGGTGCAATCAGTTCCATTCTTTCTAGCATTTTTATACGGCTTTGTGCCTGTTTAGCTTTTGTTGCTTTGGCTCTAAAGCGATCGATATAATTTTGTAAGTGTGCAACTTTGAGTTGTTGGCTTTCATAAAGAGACTGTTGTTGAGCAAGTTTAGTTGAACGTTGGATCTCAAAGGAGGAATAATTGCCCGTATATTCAAATAAACTTTTTTGTTCAATATGAATAATTTTATTGACTAAAGGATCTAAAAAATTACGGTCGTGAGAAATTAAGATTAAAGTTCCTTGATAGTTGCTTAGCCATTTTTCAAGCCAGATGACAGCATCTAAATCAAGGTGATTGGTTGGTTCATCAAGCAATAATAAATCAGAACGACACATTAACGCTTGTGCCAAATTCAATCGCATTCGCCAACCACCAGAATAGGATTTAACGGGTGACATTAATTGCTCATTAGAAAACCCCAATCCATGTAATAATGTTGCAGCTCGTGCACGAATTGTCCATGCATCTATGGTATCAAGCTTTTCATGAATGACCGCAATTTGTTGACCATTATTTTGCTCATTGGCAATATTTAACTGCTTTTCTAATTGACGATATTCACGATCACCATCAATAGCATATTCAATCGCTGGGATATCTAATGCAGGTGTTTCTTGATTGACCCAAGCAAGTTGCCATTGCGATGGTATACTTAACGTGCCGGCATCAGCTTGAATTTCACCTTTAATTAGTGAAAACAGCGTCGATTTTCCGCAACCATTTTTACCTACTAACCCAACTTTTTGTTGAGGATTAATGGTTGCTGATGCATTATCTAAAAGCAAGTTAACGCCTCGGCGCACTTGGATTGAATCAAAAATTATCATGATATTTTTGTCTATTGTTCAAAATAAAGTAGGTTAATAAAAATTGTTTTAATCATCTAAAATCAGGAACGTTATAAAACAATCAATTTAAACAAAAAAGCCCTTTGTTGAAACGAAAAGGGCTTAAATTTAATTATTCAATAGGACTATTTCTTAATTGCTGATAAAGCACGACGGATAAAGAACGTACATATACCAACAAAAACAAAAAGCCCTAAAAGTTGTGGTAACATACCTAAATCGAGCGGTATTGCGAGTGGAGCATCATTTCCGCCATTGGTGATGCTAATCACAATTACAATAGCCAATAACACGCCAACTAAGCTCTCGCCAACAATCAGGCCCGATGCAATTAGCGCCGCTTTACGATCAACTTTTTGGTATTGTTCTTCTGGATCTAAATTTTGCGCTTGGGCTTTTTTGTACGCATTACGTTTAATTATCCATGATAAAAAAGTACCAATAATAATTGGTGTTGTAATGCTTGGCGGTAAATAAATGCCTAACCCAACAGCAAGAGCAGGTATGCGAAAATTAGATTTATTTTGGGCAAGAATTAAATCAACAATAATAATAGCAGCACCTAAAGCAAGTCCTATTAAAATCATCGTCCAGTCAAGTTGATGAGCAAAAATTCCCTTAGCAATTGTTGTCATCAATGTTGCTTGTGGTGCAGCTAAAACTTGGCTTACATCCATATCTTGGCGAGGTAAAGCGCCAGTAAAGCCATAAGCGTTATATAAAATCTCTAAAATAGGCGCAATAACAATTGCACCAACAACACAACCAAGTAATAATGCGACTTGTTGTTTCCAAGGGGTAGCATTAACCAAATGACCTGTTTTTAGGTCTTGTAAATTATCATTTGAAATACAAGCGATCGCCAATACAGCACTGGTTGTAAAGAGAGCAAGTGCGGTTGCAAAATTAGAACCTTCAATAGAAGATAGGATACCATTAGCTTCGCCTAAACCTAATAAGATCAATGAAATGACTACCACAGCAACAATTGCTATTCCTGATATTGGGCTTGCTGATGAGCCAACAAGTCCAGCCATATAACCACAAGCGGCAGCCACTAAAAAACCCATAATAAAAGCAAATAATACAGCGCAAAAAACTAATGTCCAAGCGACGCCTGCTGATAACCCACTATTGTCAATGAAGCTATAAAAAGTCACTAACAAAATAGCTAACATACTGCCCATAATGACTAAAATAGTTTTAGGTGATAAATCCCGCTCGGTTGATGCAATATCACTGTCAGACGCATCTGAACGCATACTTTTAAACGAGATTTTTAACCCTTCGGCCATCGGTTTGATTAACGTGAGTAATGTCCAAACGGCTGCAATTGCGATTACCCCTGCACCAATAAAACGAATATCTTTTGCCCAAAATCCCATAGTAACTTCAGATAACGGTTGACTAGTATCATAATCGATAATTGCACTTAAAATTGGAACGCCAAATACCCAACCAATAATAGTACCAATTAAAATAGCAATTCCAGACATAATTCCGATTAAATAACCAGCACTAAGTAAAGCTAATGAGAACCCCATAGGCAGTTGAAAAATAGACTTACCAGCAGTAAACCAATAAGCAGTGCTTTCTGATAACGCACGAAAACCATTAGTAAAAAGGCTAACAATCGATGCAATCACGCCACCAAATAAAATATCTTTTAGCCCATCATTAGCCTCATTATTATCAGTTTTAGAACCAGCCTTTAAAATTTCAGCGGCAGCCACACCTTCAGGATAAGGTAAATTACTTTTAACAACCATTACATGACGTAAAGGAATTGAAAATAAAACCCCAAGCATTCCGCCTGCGGCACATATTGCAAAGGTTAGCCAAAAAGGAAAGTGTTGCCAATAACCAATCATTAACAACCCTGGTAGCATAAAAATAATTGAAGATAAAGTGCCCGCTGCTGATGCCTGAGTTTGCACCATATTATTCTCTAAAATAGTTGAACCTGAAAACAGTTTCAATACAGCCATTGAAATTACTGCAGCAGGGATTGCTGACGAAAAAGTTAATCCAACTTTTAAGCCAAGATAAACATTTGATGCAGTAAAAATAACAGTAATAAGAGCGCCGAGAATGGTACCTCTTAAAGTAAGCTCGCGTAAATTATTCATATTGTTTAATAACGTTAAATTAATAAGCAGGTATTATATACTTAATTCACATTTATCGGCTAGAAGTTCCGTATTTAGGGCTATTTTTACAATTTATATTATTATTTTTGGTGAAATAATTATCAATAATAGCAAAATATATAAGCGCCAATGTTTAAAAGAGTAACCGTTTTGCTATGAAACCATTTACAATAGTTCAATCAATGATTGATTTATGAGAGATATTTTGAACGCATTACGACGCTTACAAGCCATAACCGAACAACTTCGTGATCCTGTTAATGGTTGTCAATGGGATCGGCAACAAACTTTTGCATCACTAAAATCGTATACTTTAGAAGAAACCTATGAAGTTTTAGATGCAATTGATAAACAAGACATGGATGAGCTAAAAAAAGAACTTGGTGATCTACTATTTCACATTGTCTTTTATGCTGATTTAGCCCAAGAACAAGGAAGCTTTAATTTTGATGAGATTTGTTTATCGGTTGTAGATAAATTAGTTTATCGTCATCCTCATATTTTTACTGAAAAAAAGAATGAAAAAACTAACTGGGAACAACTTAAACAAAAAGAACGAGACCAAAAAGCGCAATACTCATTGCTTGACGATATACCCCAAGCAATACCAGCGTTAATGCAAGCAGAAAAAATTCAAAAGCGTTGTGCCTCGGTTGGTTTTGATTGGCATGATATAAAACCTGTGCTTGATAAAGTAAAAGAAGAAATTGGCGAAGTCGAGCAAGAATTAGAACGCACTAAACAAGATCCACAAAAAATTGAGGAAGAACTTGGTGATTTATTGTTTGCGACCGTCAATTTAGCTAGACATTTAAAGGTTAAATCAGAACTCTGTTTACAGCAAGCCAATAAAAAATTTACCCGACGATTTCAACAAGTAGAATCGATACTCAAACAAAAAAACTTATCTTTAATTGATGCAACGCTTGAACAAATGGAAGACGCGTGGCAAAGTGTTAAGCAATTAGAACAGATTAAACTCAATAGCGAAGTGAATAAAAATGACTGAACAAAAAAATGAATTATATCAAGAGATCGAAGCATGGGCACAAAATGCGATATTAAATAGTCCAAAATGGAGCATTAATCAGCTCGATTACTCTGAAAAAAGTATTACGGTTGTTGAAATGATCATCAGTGAACTGGCTGAAAAAAACTTTAGCATTCCAGAAGAACAACTCAACATGATATCGCAAGAATACGGATGTTATTTATTGCTCACCGCCCATAAAATATACGGAGGTGAATTTTATTGGAACGAAGAATTTCAACAACCCATGTTAATTTGCTGTGAACCTGATGCCATGATAGTCCTCATGACATGGAACAAAGTAAAAGGACGATTAGTAGGGGATAAAGCCGATCATATTGCTTATTTCTTAGATGAATTTGGCAAAGCTACTTTTCAACCCGAAAAAGGCACTCATGTGGTTTATTTGTAATAAAAATAATCATTCTTAAAATTCTTTACCAATAAAACTAAGCAAGTAGATAAATATTAACAAACTTTATATTATTGAATTAGATGGAGATTGAAAGTGAATTACAAACTTTATATAGGTAATAAAAACTATTCAACGTGGTCTATGCGCCCTTGGGTTGTAATGAAACACTTTGGTATTCCTTTTGATGAAAAGTTTGTTAGATTTGATAACCTTGACGATAAATCTGCTTTTAAAGCAACAGTATCCTCAATATCAAAATATGGTACAGTACCAATTTTAGTTGATAATGATGTGGTGATATCTGATTCTTTGGCTATTTGTGAATACTTGGCTGAAAAACATCCCAACTTAGCTTTATGGCCGATAGATACTAAAAAAAGAGCTAATGCTCGCAGTTTAGTGGCTAAAATGCATTCAGGATTTTCTGCTATTAGAAGACATTTACCAATGAATATTGAAGCTGAGTTTTTCGAAATTGGGCAAATTATTTTACGTGATCATGCTGATGTCAAAAATGAAATTTCTCTTGTTGATGAATTATTATCTTCTTTCTTAAATTTTAATTTACCTCAATCTAACTACTTATTTGGTGAATTTACTATTGCTGATGCTTTCTATGCACCAATGTGTTTAAGGCTAAAAAATTTCGGTATCAAAACATCGGCAACGTTAACCAACTACATTAACACTATTTGTCAAACTCATAGTGTTAAAGAATGGATAAGTGAGGCAATGCAAGAAAAAGATTTTATTGTGGTGGATGAACCTTATCGTCTACACCGTTAATTAACAAATTCTAAGATATTTTTAAATTACTCGTGTGATAGCCTCGAATCTTTGAGGCTAAACAGATACTTTGTACACTAAAAGCAACGTTATTACTGTCTAAATAACTTAATTATTCATAAATAGTTGTTAATCGAGAAAATCTTGTTCTTAATGAAATATAATCTTTTGAAAAATAATTAAATTTAATTTCTATCTCTTGGTTTATTAATTTAAATTTCATAATAACATAAGGATGAAAATCAAATTTAATAGTAAAATGAGGATGAGAATTAAATTTAGCAGAGAATAAATCATCATAATTAAGCCTTGATACAATTTTATTTGCATCTTTATCTGTAAAACAAATTTGTTTGTTCATTCGATCAAAATACATAAAATTCTCGTAGGTTTTATCGCAATAAAAATTTGAACGCACAAACTCATCTTTAAACTCACTTTTAAAAATTGTAATATGTTTATTAATAATAATATTTGTGTATTTAATAAATACCAGATAGTAAGCTAAAACGCCAATAATGATAAATGTGAGTCCAATATAATAATTTTTGAATAAAAAACTGCAAAAAGAAAAGGCCCCCAAAAGTGGCAAACATCCGCCAGCAATAAATCTTGTAATTGAAAATAACATCTATATCTCCTTTGTATTATGTGTAAATTATACCTGGATTCAAACATGAAGTGTAATTTTAAACACGGTAGGGTTTAGAACATTTTGGTCTTTTACGCAAGTTAATAATATCAGTGATATTGTCCAAATTAGGTTATTTTATGCAAAATTTCATAACGCCTAGCGACACCTCCCTGATTGAAATACTAAACAGTTTCAGTTATCGACAGTCGATAATGTGCAAAAAAATTCCTTATCCCTAAAGTTGAATTATTTTCATCTTTACATTTCTTTACAAAAAAGTTCGTCAAAAAACTAGCCAACAATTTTTAAAATGGTTATACTTTCATCGCTATAGAAAACATGCTTATTAAATAAGCAAATAATCATAAAAAATTAAATAAAACAAATAATTACTTGACAGGTAAACCATGATACATTACCATTTTAGGCACAAGGCTTGGCAAACCTATGTCTTAAGTTTATCAAATAATCTTATTCGACGAGTTTTTACACGAAACTTATTTATACCTTCCAAATTATTTCTCAACGAATTATCGAAATTATCGCTCAAATTACCTAAAACAGCTTTGCTAGTATCAGCACTGTTATTGTCATTGTCATGGAATGTACAGGCGAATGGTAAAAAGGCTCGAGCGGGTAATCGTAGTGATGCAATAATATGGTATGTCCACACTTTTTAGTACCAAAAAGATAAGGTCATCGATTTCTTTTGTATTCAATCGGCGACTGGTAATTTAATGTTGAATGAAGTCGATTATAATTAAACCAATCCACATAGTGATTAAATTCCAATTTAAGTTGCGCCAGTGAATCAAAAATAGTATTTGACACAAATTCTGTTTTCACTGCTTTGAATGTGCTTTCTGCAATTGCGTTATCATAGGGGCAGCCTTTGCGACTTAAAGACCGTTTAATTCCAAATGCTGTTAAACATTCATCAATCAAATGATTATCAAACTCTTTTCCTCTATCAGAATGAAACAACTCAATCGTCTGTAAGTTCATTGGAATTTGACTCATAGCTTGCATGACCAGTGCCGCTGTTTTATGCCTGCCAGCACTTCGCCCCACTATTTCTCGATTACTGATATCAACAATTACACAAAGGTAGTGCCAACGTTGTTTAACCCTTACATAGGTTAAATCGGTCA
>NZ_LZHJ01000156.1:0-51206 GCF_001690815.1 Gilliamella sp. GillExp13
AATAGTGGGGCGAAGTGCTGGCAGGCATAAAACAGCGGCACTGGTCATGCAAGCTATGAGTCAAATTCCAATGAACTTACAGACGATTGAGTTGTTTCATTCTGATAGAGGAAAAGAGTTTGATAATCATTTGATTGATGAATGTTTAACAGCATTTGGAATTAAACGGTCTTTAAGTCGCAAAGGCTGCCCCTATGATAACGCAATTGCAGAAAGCACATTCAAAGCAGTGAAAACAGAATTTGTGTCAAATACTATTTTTGATTCACTGGCGCAACTTAAATTGGAATTTAATCACTATGTGGATTGGTTTAATTATAATCGACTTCATTCAACATTAAATTACCAGTCGCCGATTGAATACAAAAGAAATCGATGACCTTATCTTTTTGGTACTAAAAAGTGTGGACATACCATTTTAATCTATTTATAACAGGGGCATCAACTAACAATATCACTTACAGCAAATCGCCTGAAAGCTCAAAACTCAGTTTAGAAATCACACCAAAAGCTAATAATAATGCACAAATTGTACTACATGGCCCTAAAGATGTCGCCCAAGCAACCACGTTTACCATTTATGCCGATAAAGCAAAAACTCAAGTAATATATCGCTTTAAGATAAAAGATTGGTATGTTTACGTAGCTGAAGATAAGGCGCGCAATGTTTTAAAATCGGATGATAACATTGAGCGCTATTGTCAGAGTAAAGCAGGAAAAGGTTATTCTTTACGTAATGTCTCAAATAATAGTATGCGTAATAAAGGTGGTCGATTTCGTCACAAAATTGATTTCACTTTAATGGGAGAATGGGGCAATTTAGAAAAAGTGATAGGTGGTTCGCCGAATATTTTAATTGCTCATTATTTTGCTGACGAAATCTCGCTGGTTGGCCACTATCGTTTTTATAATAAAACAAATGGAGAAGTCTCTAAAGGTAAGGGGGAAAATTACTCAAATATTGTATGTGCTAAAACGCTAAAATAACATTTATGGTTATGTCAAGATAACCATAAATGTAGGGAAACGCCGAGTTGTTTACACTTCATGGTTAAAATAATCCTTTAAAAACTCATAAGGCGTTTTCCAAAAAACGCTTTATACAGTTTAACGGTATTATAAAAATTAATAAAGCGTTTAAACTTTTGTTTTCTCTTTTTTGAATCGCTAAATATTTGCTGATTATGCCACATCGTAATTCAATGTCGTATCACTCTTTCGGCTTTCCCATTGGTTTGTGGGCAGATGGGTTTGGTGAATTTTTGATTAATACAATGGTTATTACACGTTTTAACAAATAAGTGTTCACTTGAGCCTTGATACTCACAGCCCATTATCGGAATAAATACATTCAATGGTATAAGGACATTGGGCTAATATATCATTTTGTAAAAATGGTGCTGAGCTAAATTGGGGTTTATCGGGGTAATATCGGCATAAAGCTTACGTAAAAAATCATCAATATCGAAAAATAAATATTCTCTAGTTTGCTGTTTCGTTTCATTTTTAAGTAAAGGTAAACATTTGATATCAACGTGTAGCATTTCACTCGGAGATTTTGTTATAGTGTTTAGTTAAATCAGTAACCGTTATTTTTTCTTTATGATATAAACGCCATATCTCTTGCCTGCGATAAGGAGTTAGTTTTGTTTTTTTATGTATATTCATTACTGTCGTTCCTAGATTACTGTAAACAATGCGAGTAAATCCTACATTTAAATTAATACTATAACAAAACTCTACACCGAACTTCCATTAAGAATGGGAGAATTACCAAATGATAAGTGAATTCATTATAGATTACCTTGAATGGTAACGAATATCTCTATATTATGAGCAACATAGAATTTCTAATCAGTAAAAATAATAAATAAAACTATCTCTATGTTAATCAACGCTAAAAATATTCTCGAAAAATTAAATCCACATAATAAAATAAACTACGATTCTGTTTTAAAAGAAGTAATTTATAATTGGCAATCAGAATCAGTTCGACCAAAGTTATTAATTCATAGTTGTTGTGCACCTTGTAGCACCTATGTTTTAGAGTATTTAGCACAATATGCTGATATTACGATTTATTTTGCTAATTCTAATATCCATCCCAGAGTTGAATATGAGCACCGTAGTGTGGTGCAACAGAAATTTATTACTGATTTTAATCAGAAAACAGGTAATAACGTTCAATTCTTAGAAGCACCTTATCAGCCAGCAGAATTTATTAAACAAGTTGGTCATTTACGTGATGCGCCCGAAGGAGGCGAGCGTTGCCATATTTGTTACAAAATGCGATTAGATCTGGCTGCTATTAAAGCACAAGAATTGGGCTTTGACTATTTTGCAAGTGCTTTAACACTAAGCCCTAAAAAGAATAGCCAGAAAATAAACGAACTTGGGTTTGAAATTCAAGAGATCTTTTCGGTCAATTATCTGCCTTCTGATTTCAAAAAGAATAACGGTTATAAACGATCTATTGAATTATGCAAGGAGTATAATGTATATCGTCAATGTTATTGTGGTTGTATTTTTGCTGCCAAAGCACAAGGTGTTGATTTGAAAAATGTGATTGCGATAGCTAAGCAAGGTTTAGAAAAAGGTTTATAACTATTAGGGACATTTAATTATAGACCATACTCAAACGTATAGTTACCTGAAACTTTTTGACACTGTTGCTATCTGCTGAAAGATATTTTTTTTAAACAGAACTATTTGGTATTACTCAGACAGGCGGACAGTGTCGTGTGAGTAGTTATCTGCCATTAATTAAAAAGGCTATGATTAGTAATGGTTTTGAAGATATACCAATAATATCACTTAGCCCTAATAATATGAATCAGCGTGAGCAACCGGTTTTAAAATTAACTGGCTTAAAGCACTGCCAATTTCTTTTTTTTGCTATGCTGTTTGCTGATTCGTTAGCATAAGATGTATTATGCTGTTTCGCCTATAGCAAAGCTAAAACAACAAGTTGATCAACTTAAGGAGTTTTACATTAGAAAGTTAGAACAGCTTATTAGCCAGCATAAAGACCATAAAGCAATTTATATGCTATTAGCCGATGCAGTTAAAGACTTTAACTAAATAGAAATTCTAAACAAAGATTGCCTACAAATTGGTGTTGTAGGAGAAATTTATGTTAAATATAATAATTTTGCTAATCAACAAAGTATTGATTGGCTAGTTGATCAAGGTATTGAGTTGGTGATTCTACCAATGATCGAATTTTTTACTCGATACTTTGTAAATTTTAATAGTAATATTGATAACCATCTTGAATCAAAAAGGTATCTTTCTTATTTATTACACTTTTTTGAGCGGATTGCACAACGTTATATTGATAAGACTAATCAAATTCTGTCTAATTTTAAATATTATCAACCATATTCATAATATTTGTGATATAGCCAAAAAAGCTGAATAGATTCTTAATTTAAGTAATCAATTTGGAGAAGGCTGGTTGATTCCAGCAGGCATCATGAGTTTTGCTGAGTATGATGTTAGCAATGTCATTAGTTTGCAACCTATTGGGTATATTGCTAATCATATGGTTTCAAAAGGTGTTGAAAAACGTATGCGTGACTTGAATTCTAAACTTAATTTATTGTATTTGGATTTTGATGATGAGGCAGGAGAAGTAAACGTGCTAAATCATTTACATTTTATGGTTAGTTAATTAAAGTATACGCATATTGTTTAATAACTATAATGGCATATGGCTATGTGATAATTTAAATTATTCATAGTAGTATATTTACAATGAGGAAAATTACGTGTTGTCAGTTTATCAATTAAAACCCAAGTTTCAAGCATTACTTAAGCCATATGCTAGAGCACTTTATAATGCAAATGTTACTGCCAATCAAGTAACATTAATCGCTGGGTTTGGATCGATTTTTATCGCTTTGATTGTTGGAGCATTAGCCAAATATCAATGGATTTTTTTTCTTATTCCAATATGGATGTTTATCCGTATGGCACTTAATGCCATCGATGGTATGTTAGCTAGAGAATATCAGCAAAAATCAGATTTAGGTACTTATTTAAATGAGATTTGTGATGTTGTGTCAGATAGCGCATTGATACTTATTTTTACTCAAATTGAATGTGTGAATAACTATTTAGTCATTTTAGTGGTTTTATTGTCGTTGTTAACAGAATACAGTGGTGTGCTAGGTGTTATGATTGGTACTTCACGACGGTACGATGGTCCAATGGGTAAGAGTGATCGTGCGTTTGTTTTTGGTGGAATTAGTCTAGCTATTGCGATTTATTTATTACCTCTAAACTGGCTCAATACGTTATTATGGATCATTAGCATTTTGCTTATTTATACCGTAATTAACAGGATACGAAATGGCATTCAAGAAGCCTAAAAATAACGAGGGAAATATGCGTCAACAGCAACAAAAAACATTTATTAGCCATGATGGCTGTCAATTATTCTATCGCTATTGGCCTGTTATTGATAGCAATGCTAATCAACCTAACGCAATAGTCATTTTTCATCGTGGACATGAACATTCGGGACGTGTTGCACATCTTGCTGATGAATTAAATTTACCCGATTATCAAATCTTTGCTTGGGATGCTAGAGGCAATGGTCAATCAGAAGGCGAGCGAGGTGATGCTCCTAATTTTGCAACGTTAATTAAAGATGCTAACTGTTTCATTGAACATATCATGCAGGAGTATAACCTTCGTCAAGAAAATATTGCCATTATAGCCCAAAGTGTTGGTGCTGTTATTGCTTCGGCATGGGTACATGACTATGTGCCAAATATTCGTGCCTTAGTATTAGGCTCACCCGCTTTTAGCGTAAAATTATATGTGCCATTAGCGGTGCCAGGATTGAAATTACTCTATAATTTAAAAGGTAATTTTTTTGTTAATAGTTATGTCAAACCTAATTTATTAACACATGATTCAGAACGAGCAACTTCATTTACAAAAGATCCATTAATCACTAGACCTATTTCTATACGTCTTTTGCTTGATTTGTATTCAGTGTCAGATCGTATTGTTAAAGATGCAAATGCAATCATTGTCCCAACACAATTGTTAGTTTCTGGATCGGATTATGTAGTAAGACGTAAACCACAAAAACAGTTTTACGATAATTTGGGCGCACAACAAAAAGAATTTCACATTCTCCCAGGGTTTTATCATGATATATTTGGCGAAAAAGAGCGAAAATTCGCTATCGATCGTGCAAGACGATTTATTATTGGTTGTTTTGCCAATCAACTTTGTGTACCGTCATTAGTTAATGCTGATCTTGTAGGATATACTAGGCAAGAAGCAGATAATTTAACGATACCTCCATCGGGTTTAATTAAACCCATATACTGGAAATTTATTAAAGCCAATTTAAAATATGCCAGTAAAATATCTTATGGAATTAGGCTTGGTATCGATACAGGATTTGATTCGGGTAGTACGCTTGATTATGTTTATCGTAATGAACCATCGGGAACATCAAAACTAGGGCGTTTTTTTGATTATGTTTATTTACAATCTATTGGTTGGCGAGGAATTCGACAACGAAAAGCACATCTTGAAGAGTTATTAAAACTAGCTATCAATAAATTATATGATCAGAACTATTCTGTCGATCTTGTTGATATAGCAGCAGGGCATGGTCGTTATATTTTAGAAACGATTAATCAAATTGCCAATAAACCCAATTCGATCTTACTACGAGATTATAGTGATATTAATGTGCTTGCAGGTCAAAAATTAATAGAAGAGAAAGGATTAGTAAATATAGCTCGTTTTGAAAAAGGCGATGCTTTTAATCGTGGACAACTAGCCCAATTATCACCTAAACCAACTTTAGCTGTTGTATCTGGTTTGTATGAGCTGTTTAGTGATAATCAGTTGATACGTAACTCGTTATCTGGCCTTGCTGATTCAATACCTGAAGGGGGATATTTAATTTATACTAATCAGCCATGGCATCCTCAATTGGAGTTCATAGCAAGAGCGTTAACATCACATCGTGATGGTCAACCATGGGTTATGCGAAGGCGAACTCAACGTGAAATAGAACAGTTGGTTGCAACTGCTGGGTTTAAAAAAATAACAATGCGTATTGATCAGTGGGGGATTTTTACTGTATCGCTAGCACAACGAATTAGATAATGGATAAAGTAAAACTAGGGTTTAATAAGCTAACTATTTATAAGTTTATATGGTTAATTTTTTTAGCTATTTTCTTTTTTACTAGCTATAATTTTACCAATTGGTTTACCTCTATACGTAGTAATGTAGGAAGTATAGTTTTTAAATGGGAGCATTCAATTCCGTTATGGTCTTGGTCTATCGTACCTTATTGGTCGATAGACCTTATGTATGGACTAGCAATATTACTTGTTTGCTCTCATCGAGCTCTAAAATTACTTTGTCTTCGACTTTTATCCGCTCAGATCATTTGTATTATCTGTTTTTTGACTTTTCCGCTTAAATTTTCTTTTGAGCGACCAACATTAGATGGATTATCGGGATTATTATTTGATATTTTGATGGGATTTGATAAACCCTTTAATCAAGCGCCATCGCTTCACATTACATTATTGGTTATTTTATGGCAATTTTATGCTAGCTATTTTCGTGGTGTATGGCGTTATATTTTACATATTTGGTGTTTATTAATTGCTATATCTGTATTAACAACTTGGCAACATCACTTTTTTGACGTTCCTACTGGGATCGGAGTAGGGTGTTTCTGTATTTGGTTATGGCCAGATGATAGTCTATCACCAATAAAAAATTACCAATTACCTAAGCAGTATTTTTGGAGTATCATTTATTTTTTACTGTTCGCATTTTCCTTTTCTATTGCTATTTACTTTTATTCATGGGCATTGTGGTTATTATGGTTTTCTGTTACATTTTTATTAGTTTCAGTAAACTATTTATTAGTTGGCACAGTCGGTTTTCAAAAACAGACTAATGGAAAATTTAATCTTGCAGTTACTATTTTATATCTGCCTTATTTTGTGATTATATGGATTAATTCACGATTGTGGACATTTAAAGATAAGTCGGTAGATTTGATTTGTGATAATGTCTATTTAGGTAGAATACCTTCCAATAATACTTTGCGCACAAATCATTTTTTCACAATTGTTGATCTTTGTGCTGAATTACCGATTCCTCATTTTAATGGCCATTACAATCTGATCCCTGTATTAGATATGACACCACTGACGATTGAACAATGTCAGCAAGCAGCTGAAATTATTAATCAGCATTACAAAAAAGGCAAATTATTAGTTTGTTGTGCTTTGGGATATTCACGCAGTGCTACTGCTATTATTTCTTGGCTATTATTAACTAAAAGAGCATCGAACTTAGATGAAGCAATAAGTATGGTAAAAGAACACCGTCAAACAATTGTTATTACAGCTAAGCAACGAATAATTTTGTTAGAATGGTTTTTACAAATAACAAAAAGGAAGTCAGTATGCTGAATCATGATGAAACAAAAAAATTAACAACAGATTGTCAAACATCACTTGTGACATTTTGTAGTTTACTGACTATCAGTTTATCTATTGGTTTATTATTGTTAATTTTCACTATTACAGCATTATGTTTTGGATTGATCTCTAATTGGATGATTAACAATGCTTTACTATTAACCTTATTTTGTTTCGCTGCCTTTATTATGGGATTGATTGGGATTTATTACACATTACGAATTCAATTTGATAAACAACTATTTAAATATTTGTCTACTCGCAATAAACAACTCACCAATACACTTATTGAGTTAGATAATGCACTGTTAACTTTTCATTTAATTAAAACCAATCAATTAACAAAACGGACTATCATTGAACGCCAACAAGGTACGTTAATGTTATTTAGAAAACAAATAACATTACTGATTATGCAAATTATATTGTTAACAGGAGCATGGTTTAGTGGCATTCTTCAATCTTAGTAACTCGGTTAAAGCAAAATTGCTTCATATTTAACAGTGGATAAGCAATAAGGAGAAAGGAATATGTCTAATTATCAAAATGATACCTTATTACTATTTGCTGGCATTGGTATTTTACTTGTTATTGCTTCTACTATAGGTTGGTTATTAAAATGGTATCTTAGTAGTCCAAATAGTGTAATTGATAATCTTATCACTCGCATTAATGCATGGTGGGTAATGGTGGCTGTTATAGGTATTGCATTCTTGATAGGAAAATTTGCGGTAGTTTTTTTGTTTTTTGTAGCATCGGGTATTGCATTACGAGAGTTTTTAATTTTAACGCCAGTTAGTCGTTATGATTCTTATGCATTGATATTTGCCTATTTCATTGCTTTACCTTTGCAATATATTTTAGTTGCTATATCGTGGTATGGATTATTTAGCATTTTTATCCCTGTTTATGGCTTTTTATTATTAGCCATTTTGGCGGCAATAACCGGTTCAACTTATAATTTTTTGGAGAGAACGGCTGAAGTACAATGGGGATTAATGATTACAGTATATAATATTTCTTGTGTACCAGCATTATTAATATTACCAATTAATGACTATCAGGAGCGCAATCTTCTTTTGATTGCTTTTTTAGTATTGGTTGTAGAGCTTTCAGATGTGCTGCAATATGTGTTTGGAAAATTATTTGGCAAACATAAAATTAGTCCAAATCTATCACCATCTAAAACGGTTGAAGGGTTTATTGGGGGGACTTTATTAGCAAGTTTTATAGGTGCGTGCCTATTTAAGATAACACCTTTTAGTTTTGTACAAGCAGGTTTAATTTCACTTATGGTTACGTTACTAGGTTTTTTGGGAGGCCTAGTTATGTCAGCCATCAAACGTGATAGAGGTATAAAAGATTGGGGAAATTTGATCAGTGGTCATGGTGGAATGCTTGATCGTTTAGATTCTGTTTGTTTTGCCGCACCGATCTTTTTTCATATTGTACGCTATTTTTGGGGCTAACTTTAATATTAACTTTAGATAAGCAAACTAGTTATATAAATTATACAAATTCACATGCAAAAATAGAGCAAAGTTGTTTAATTTATGATATAAATACAGTTATAGTATTAACTTTAAGATATAAATAAGGACTTTATTATGTTAAAAGAGCAAATGGTAGTAAAAAACTCAACGGGCTTGCATGCTCGCCCTGTAACAACGCTAGTTAAATTAGCTGGTCGTTATAAATCATCAATTGAGCTTGTTTATAATGATAAAGCAATTAAATTAAAAAGTATGATGGGTTTACTTGGTGCTGGCGTTAAAGGTGGTTCAACTGTAGAAATCATCTGTGATGGTGAAGATGAACAAGCAGCAATGGACGAAATCCGCGAATTATTTGCAACTGGTTTTGGAGAATAATTAACTTAGTTAATATAAGTTAGCTTAAAGTATTTTAATAATCCCATCGACTCTAGTCGACGGGATTTTTTTTAGGCATAACTAAATACTTTTAAGTAGACCTGTTTAAAAAGATTTTAAATTAATCTTTAATTATTGAACTTAATTCTTTAGGATCAATTGATGGTAATACTTTAGTAAAACCTTTAGTTAAATAAGTTAAATAAATAAATCCAACAGCTAACCAAACTAAACCAACAATCATCGCTGTTGCATCAAGACTTGTCCACAGCCACAATGAAAGCAAAACGCCAATTGCAGGTAATAGTCCATACTTAAATAGCATTGATGCTGTTTTTGTATTACCACTAAGGTAGCTTTTGATCACACATAGATTGACAAAAGTAAACGCCACTAATGCACCAAAGCTTATCATTGAGAAAACTAAACTAAGATCTAATACTAATGATAGCAATGAAAAACAAGCCACAAAGATAATCGATAAATAAGGCGTTCTAAAGCGTGGGTGAATTTTATAAAAGATCTGTTTAGGTAGCACGCCTTCACGCCCCATTGCATAAAAAATCCGTGATACGCTAGTCTGTGCAGTCATTGCCGATGCAAAGACGCCAGTTAGATATGCCGCTTGAAAGAAATTGTACATAAAATTGTTACTAATTTGTCTAATAAATTCTATACGATTGATTTTATCAAGGTGGTGCATCACATCAAGGCTTGCCGTATCTTGGTTATCAACAAAACTACTCCACATAGGAAAAATCAAATGACCACAGTAAGAGACAACCAAAAAGATACAGCCAGCAATAAGAACTGTCCAAATAATGGCTTTAGGCAGAGATCTTTTTGCATCATTGGATTCTTCTGCCAACGTTGCTATTGCGTCAAAGCCTAAAAAAGCAAGGCAAAGTACTGCGGCTCCTGACATTAATCCGCTAAAATCATCAGCATTGATCTTAAGTGGTTTTATTATCACTTCTGAGGTTAAATGGGTATTTGCAAAAGTGAAAAATATAAATAATCCAATAAAAATCATCTGAACAATAATTAAGGTGAAATTTACCGAATTGATCAACTTAATACCCAGATAATTTAAGAGACTAACCCCAATCAATGATCCAAGTACAAATACATAATCAGGAACGCTAGGAAATGCTTCATTAAGATAAATACCTAATACCAAATAATTTAATATTGGTAAAAATAGGTAATCAAGGATTTGTGCCCAACCCACCAAAAATCCAGCTTTTCCACCAAAAGTACGTTGTACATAAGAATAAGCAGAACCAGCAATAGGCAGTTTATTTGCCATACGACAATAGCTTAATGCAGTGAAAAAAATCATGGCAAGGGTGATGATATAGGCTATAGGCAAGTGTCCATTACTTTTAACAGTTACTTCCCCATAAGTGGTAAAGATCCCTAAAGGAACCATATAAGCTAAACCAAATGCAATTAATGCAGGTGTGGTTAAAACTCGTTTCATTTTTATTGCGGACATGACTTACTTTGCTCCTCTGTCCCAAAAAACAATAAAAAACTACTAAGTATAGTTTTGCCTTTTTACCCGCTTAAAGCGGCAGGGAATTCTGCCATATTATAATAATTATGCAAGCTAATTTTTTGTAAAAAATATTAAAGCGGGCAAATTATAAACTTTAAAGTATATTAGCTGTTAATTAAGGCCTATTTAATTTAAACGGGTTAGTTAAAACTTTGAATTTCTATTTTTACATTTGAGTAGCAACAGAAATACTAATTTAACAAATCAGTTTATAAAATAAGTATAGATTATTGTATTGATCTTTAGTGGAATTAGGAGGTATGGTCAGGAGCTATATGGTATGTGATTGATATGTTTATCGGAGCATTGATTATTGCTGCTATCTTACATTTCACAAAACGACAGCGGGGAAACAGAAAAAGCAATTGAAGTTGATTAAAGCTTGGATAATTATTTATGCTACACCACTAATAATTGTGGTGTAGTAATTTGACATAAAAAATTTAAATTACATCATTTTGATAAACCGTTTTACCGCCAACAATAGTTGTTAACACGTTAACGTTTTGGATATCATTAGTTGGTATGGTAAATGGGTTCCGATCTAAAATAATTAAATCAGCAAATTTACCTTTTTCAATTGAACCAATATATTCATCTTGATTTAATACATATGCAGCATTGATAGTAGCACTACGCAATACTTCAGTAATAGTTAAATTACGATCGCTGTCTAATCGTGGATGATCAGCATCAATTTGTCGAGTCATAGCAATTTGGAAATCATACCATTCGTTTAAAGGATCAATTGGCCAATCGCTACCAAATGCACAGTTTACACCAGCATCAATGTATTGCCCGTGTGCTTCTAATCCATTATAACGTTCTGGACCAAATAGAGTTTGATACTGCTCAACCATTGCTGAACTACAACCAGCCCACTGGAAAGAAAATACTACGCAAGCATTTAATTGTTTATATCTGGCAAACTGGTGTGTTGCGCTTAGTTCGTTATGTGCAGTGCTTGGACGGATATCTGCATCAGGTAAGGCTTTTCGCATTTTTTCAATAGCATCAAGTACCACTTCAATTGCCCCTTCACCAACAGTATGCATATGTGGGTGAAAACCTGCTTTTGCGGATTCAAGTATTAATGTATCTAACATTTCAGTGGAATAATAAAGATCACCGTAACGATCTTTTTCGTTTTCTAACTGATATGGTTTAAGTAATCGTGCAGTCATCAAAGGTGCTTGCATTACGCCATCTACAAATAACTTAGTATGTGATATTTTAATGCCTGGTTTAGGTTGCCAGTTTTTATCATCATAACGAGCGGCAAACTGTTTTACTTTCTCAATGACATTTGGAATATCGGCAATTGATGACACATCATCAGGTGGCAATTCCCGTGCGCCGAACAGGCGGATAGAAAGCCCATCTTGTTGCTGTAGTCTTAAAAAGGCATCGGCTTGAGTTTCAGTAATTCGAGCATCCATAACAGCAGTAACGCCTTGTTTATTTAATTCTGCTTGCGATAATTTAGCAATATTAAGTGCTTGTTCATCAGTTAATTTAGAAATACTATCAAAAGCACGCATGGCTGGAGCATCTTCTAATATACCATTTAATTCACCTTCATCAGTACGACCAATTTTACCATCCGATGGTTCCGGTGTGTTTCTATCTAAACCAAATTTCTCTAATGCTATACTGTTAGCAACCAAAGTATGACAATCATTTGAAAACAAAATAACAGGGCGTTTTGTATTGAGTTTATCAAGATCAAAACGAGTAATATCTGTACCAATTGGTAACACTTCTTGGCGTAACCAACCACGGACTTGCAACCAATTAGCGTTATGATTGGGATTATCTTTATCTAAATAGTCTTGAATAATAGCTAAAGTTTCATCAATAGTTAAACTTTGGTAATTTAAATTACATGATGATAATTGCATGCCACCCCAAAAGGTGTGTAAATGTGAGTCAATAATACCTGGCATCATTGTTTTGCCTTGCAAATCATAAATTATTGTATGATTATCAACATAGTGACTGTTATTTATTTCTTGCGTGGAGCCTGTTGCAATAATATAGCCATTTTCAATTGCGATAGCTTCACACACGCTGTCTTGCTTATCTGCGGTGTAAATATAGCCATTAATATAAATAACATCAGCTTTAGCCATTATGTAGAATTCCTTAAATAAAGATCGAAATGAAAGGCTCACGATAACAGATTTATAAAAAATTTGTCAAACGCAATAATTTTCTTTATTGTGTGAGCAGATTATGCTACAAATAGCTATTTAGTTACAGCGTCACAAGGTGAACGGATGAAATATCAACAGTTAGAAAACCTTGAATGCGGTTGGAAATGGAATTACCTAGTTAAAAGGCACTTAGAAGGCGAGTTAATTACACGCTATATTGAAAAAAGTGCTGCGCAACATGCGGTCAATGAGTTATTGTTGTTGGAACATAACCCAACTGGTGTTGTTGATTGGATAAAACAGCATTTAAATCCTGACTTAGATAATCGCCTGAAGCAAACTATTCGGGCAAGGCGAAAGCGTCATTTTAATGCAGAACAACAAAATACTCGAAAAAAATCCATTGATTTGGAATTTTTAGTTTGGCAACGATTGGCTAATTTAGCTAAACGCCGTGGATGCACGTTGTCACAAACCATTACTCAACTAATTGAAGATGCAGAGCAGAAAGAACAATATGCAACGAAAGTATCAACAATTAAAGATGATTTACTGTCACTCCTAGATGTAAATATTGATAGTAAATAATACAAACAACAGAATAGAAAGGTTTAATTATGGGAAAATCCCTTGTTATTGTGGAATCACCAGCCAAAGCAAAAACGATCAATAAATATCTTGGCAAAGATTTCGTGGTTAAATCAAGTGTAGGTCATATTCGCGATCTACCTGTAAGTGGTAGCAGCCAACGAGCTGAAAAATCAATAAAAGACAAAAAAGATAAAGTTGAGAAAAAAGTTAAACGTTCAGAAAAACAAGTATTGGTTGATCGCATGAGCGTCGATCCATATAACGGTTGGAAAGCGCATTACGAAATTCTACCAGGTAAAGAAAGAGTAGTATCTGAACTGAAAAAACTGGCTAAAGATGCAGACATGATCTATCTTGCAACCGATTTGGATAGAGAAGGAGAAGCCATTGCATGGCATCTTAAAGACGTGATAGGTGGTGAAGATAGCAAATATCGTCGTGTTGTTTTTAACGAAATTACCAAAACGGCGATCAAAAATGCTTTTAATGAACCATCGATGCTTGATATGGATCGGGTTAACGCCCAGCAAGCACGTCGATTTATGGATCGGGTAGTTGGCTTTATGCTATCGCCATTACTTTGGAAAAAGGTTGCTAGGGGCTTATCAGCTGGACGTGTACAATCTGTTGCTGTACGCCTTGTTGTTGAGCGTGAACGCGAAATTCATGCTTTCATTCCTGAAGAATACTGGGATCTGTTTGCTGATTTGAGCACGGCTAAAAATGAGCCATTAAGTTTACAAGTTACTCATTATAAAAACGATGCATTCGAACCTAAAGATAAAGTTGCCATTGATATTGCGCTAGCTGAACTTAATAAAAACCAATATCAAGTAACTAATATTGAACAAAAGCCAACTAAAAGTAATCCAACAGCACCTTTTATTACCTCAACTTTACAGCAAGCAGCAAGTACTCGTCTTGGTTTTGGTGTTAAAAAAACCATGATGTTGGCTCAAAGATTATATGAAGCAGGTTACATTACCTATATGCGTACTGACTCGACCAATTTAAGTCAGGATGCGCTAGCGATGGTACGTGATTATATTGGTAAAAATTTTGGCGATAAATATCTACCAAAATCGGCTAATATATACAGTAGTAAAAAGAACTCGCAAGAAGCGCATGAAGCGATTCGCCCATCAGATGTTACTATCTTAGCTGATAATCTTAGTGATGTTGAAGCTGATGCCGCTAAATTATACCAACTAATTTGGCGCCAATTTGTAGCTTGCCAAATGACATCGGCTGAATATAACTCAACAACAATTACGGTTAATTCAGGTGATTTTACTTTAAAAGCCAAAGGTCGGACATTGCGTTTTGATGGTTGGACTAAAGTGCAGCCACAGCTAGCCAAAAATAATGAAGATAAAATATTACCATCACTATCGATAAACGATAAGCTTGATTTGATTAACTTAAATCCAAATCAACATTTTACCAAACCACCAGCAAGATATAACGAAGCATCTCTTGTTAAAGAGCTTGAAAAGCGAGAAATTGGGCGACCATCGACTTATGCAACCATTATTTCGACAATTCAAGATCGTGGTTATGTGCGTTTAGATAATCGTCGGTTTTATGCTGAAAAAATTGGTGAAATTGTTACCGATAGACTTAGTGAAAACTTTAATGATCTAATGAGTTATGATTTTACAGCACGTATGGAACATGCTCTGGATGAGATTGCTCATAAAAAACAAGAATGGCGTGAAGTGCTTGATCAGTTTTTTAGTGACTTTAGTCAGCATTTTGAGGTTGCTGAACAAGCACCAGATAAAGGTGGAATGCAGCTTAATCCATTGGTGCTAACACCTGAAATTAAATGTCCAAATTGTGGGCGTGAAATGGGTATTAAAACTGCCGGTACCGGTGTATTTTTAGCTTGTTCAGGCTATGCGTTGCCACCTAAGGAGCGTTGTAAACAGACCATTAACTTAATTCCTGAGCACGAAACATTAAATATTCTAGAAGAAGCTGAAACAGCAGAAACTGATGCTTTAAGAGCCCGTAAACGCTGTCCAAAATGTCACACGGCTATGGATAGTTATCTACTTGATAATGAACGAAAACTGCATATCTGTGGCAATAACCCGATTTGTGATGGTTTTATTGTCGAAAAAGGTAACTTTAAGGTTAAAAGTTATGAAGGGCCAATTATTGAATGCGAAAAATGTGGTTCAGAAATGCATTTAAAATCGGGGCGATTTGGCCTATATATGGGCTGTACTAATCCTGATTGTAAAAATACGCGTAAGATCTTAAAAAATGGTGATGTTGCACCACCAAAAGAAGACCCAGTTGATCTGCCAGAACTAAAATGCACCAAGTCAGATGCACATTTTGTATTACGTGACGGTGCTGCGGGTATCTTTTTGGCGGCGCATAATTTTCCAAAATCAAGAGAAACACGCGCACCTTTGATAGAAGAGTTACAACGTTTTAAAGAACGCTTGCCCGAAAAATTCATTTATTTGACCGAAGCACCAAATAAAGATCCTAATGGTAATCCATCAATTGTTCGTTTTAGCCGTAAAAATAAACAACAATATGTTACTTCTGAAGTTAATGGAAAATCGACAGGTTGGGTGATGCAATATGTAGATGGCAAATGGATCAATAGCAAAAAATAGGTAGACACGTTTGAATTTTGTTAAAAACTTTCAGGAAAGCATGTGGTTAAGTATAAAATAATTATTCTTTTGTGCTAGGCTGTGAAATTACTTACCTTAGCAATTTTTCCTTTTGGAGTTTTATAGAAAGGAAGAAGAGCATACAGTTAGAGGAGCGTTTGAGTGTTATGAAATTGCAACAATTACGCTATATTGTTGAGGTCGCAAATAACGACCTCAATGTATCGCTAACATCCGAAAAACTGTATACCTCTCAACCCGGTATAAGCAAACAAATAAAATTATTAGAAGACGAGCTCGGCGTTCAGATATTTACTCGAGTGGGTAAACACCTTTCTCAAATCACACCGGTTGGTGAAAAAATCATTGCTTTTGCCCGAGAGATCCTCAATAAGTCCAATGATATTAAGATTATCGCCAAAGAGTTTAGTCAACCAAATCAAGGCTCATTAACAATTACCACTACCTATACTCAAGCTCGTTATACATTGCCAGTTGTGATTCAACAGTTTATGCAGCAATATCCAAGTATTACATTGCATATGGAGCAAGGATCATCCCCTCAATGTATTTTACAAACTCAAGAAGGTATGGCAGAATTTGCTATTGTGACCGATATCTCACAGCTTAGCGATGATATGATAGCCTTACCTTGTTATCACTGGAACCAAGCTGTGATTGTGATGAAAGATCATCCGCTTGCCAAAAGTAAATTAATTTCTATTGAAGAGCTTTCAAAATATCCGTTAGTTAGTTATGATTTTTCTAATGATGGTTCAGATTTAAATCAAGCTTTCTTGCGTGCTAACCAATCACCTAATATTGTTTTTAGCACAACGGATGCCGAGTTAATTAAAACTTATGTTAAATTAGGTGTCGGCGTTGGTATTGTGGCAAAAATGGCGGTGATCAATACTTCAGATGACGATTTAGTTGTACTTAATGCTGGACATATTTTTCCTTACAGCACGACCTATATCGTTTTTCCTCGCTCATTATATTTACGCAGTTATATGTATGATTTTATCAGTCAGTTTTCGCCTCATTTGAATCGACAAGCTGTAGACAAACTTATGTTATGTGAAAACAATTCCGAAGTATTAACGATGTTTAACGGGGTTAAATTACCGGTTTACTAATTTATTCTATCTTTTTTTATGAGAATAAAAAATTGAAACAAAGTGCGACATAACTCGCACTTTGGATGGGTTATAACTATTTATGTCTTGCTTTTAAAATACCAATGACATCTTGTAAAGACAGATTCTGGTCTTGGAGTAAAACTAATAAATGATAAATTAAATCGGCAGATTCATTTTTTAGTTCCTCGCTGTCATGAACTGTTGCTGCAAGGGCTGTTTCAACGCCTTCTTCTCCCACTTTTTGAGCTATGCGTTTAGTGCCGTCATGATACAGTTTTGCGGTATATGATGATTTAGGATCGGCATTTTTACGCCCTGCAATTATCTGTTCTAATTCAAATAAAAATCCCCATTGAGTTTTAGTCGAAGCAAAACAACTTGTTGAGCCGGTATGGCAAGTTGGGCCAACTGGATCAACTAAAATCAATAACGTATCATTATCACAATCCGTTGAAATACTCACAACATTAAGAAAATTGCCAGAAGTTTCACCCTTTGTCCAAAGGCGCTGTTTGGTTCGTGAATAAAAAGTGACTTTGCCGCTATTTTGTGTTTGTGCTAACGCTTCTTGATTCATATAGCCAAGCATTAACACATCGCCCGAAACATAATGCTGAATAATGACCGGCATTAAATTATCCACTTTTTGCCAATTCAGTTGTTGTAAATCTAATTGGGTATTGCAATTTTGCGTTAACATAATCGAATATTTACTCCATGCTGTGCCAAATATTGTTTAAGTTCACCAATATTAATAATTTGTTTATGAAAAACTGAGGCAGCTAATGCTCCATCAACTTGTGCTTCATTAAATGCCTGTAAAAAATGCTCAATAGTACCAGCACCGCCTGAAGCAATTAGTGGCACGTTGCATACTTCTCGAACGGCGTTTAGTTGAATAATATCATATCCATTACGAACACCGTCTTGGTTCATCATATTAAGAACAATTTCACCTGCACCACGTTTTTGTACCTCCTGTACCCAGTCGAGAGTGTTCCATTTTGTGGCAACGGTACGTTTTTCGTCACCAGTAAATTGATAAACATGATAATTGTTTGACTGTTTGTCATACCAGCTATCAATGCCAACTACAATGCACTGTACTCCGTAACGATCTGCAAGCCGTGTAATTAAACTAGGATCAGCAAGGGCAGGGGAATTAATCGAAATTTTATCAGCTCCAAAGGTTAATATTTGACCTGCATCTTCAACCGTTTTAATACCACCAGCAACACAAAAAGGGATATCAATCACTTCGGCAATTTTTGCGATCCAACTTTTATCGACAACACGGCCATCTGACGAAGCGGTGATATCATAAAAAACGAGCTCATCTGCGCCTTCTTCTGCATATCTTTTTGCTAAGGGGACTATGTCTCCAATAATTTCATGATTACGAAATTGTACACCTTTAACCACTTGTCCATCGCGAACATCTAAACAGGGAATTATTCTTTTGGCCAACATGAAATTGCCTCCTGAACTGTAAATTTTTCCTCAAGTAAAGCACGGCCAACAATGACACCTTTAACACCACTGTCTTTCAGTGCTTTGACATCACTCAATTGACCAATTCCGCCAGACGCTTGAAAAGCAATCTGTGGGTATTTACGACTAATTTCCTGATACAACTTAACGTTTGAGCCACTGAGTGTGCCATCTTTGGAAATATCTGTACACAATACATGCCTTAAGCCATAAGGAAGGTAATCATCAATCACTTGTTCTAGTGTCTGACAGGAATCTTCTTGCCATCCATGAATAGCGACATATTTATTTCCTTGGTTGTCAATGCGGACATCAAGAGCCAATACTAGCCTTTCTGCACCATATTTTGAAAACCACTGTTTGACCAATTCGGGTTGCTTAATAGCTGTCGAACCAATTACTATGCGAGCAGCGCCGGCAGATAGCAATGATTGTATATCTTTTTCAGTACGAATTCCTCCACCAACTTGAACTGGTATTTGCACACCATTAATCAGATTTTGTATTAGTAAAATTTGGCGTTTTTGGGGATCTTTCGCACCTGTTAAATCAACAAGATGTAACAGTTTAGCACCTTGTTTTTCATAATCCTGTAAGCGTAAAAGTGGATCGTTGCCATAATCACGTTTTTGCTTATAATCACCTTGATGTAATCGCACAACGGAACCATCGATTAAATCAAGTGCAGGAATGATTATTGGAAAAGCTGTCATAGTTACATCTCCAAAAAGTTTTTTAGCAATTTTGCACCGGCTAAGCCAGAACGCTCGGGATGAAATTGCACGCCGTAAAAGTTTTCTTTTTGTACGGCTGCGGTAAAGCTTTCGCCGTAATTGGTTTCTGCTATTGTTGCTGAGCATAATGGCATCGCGTATCCATGTACAAAGTAAAAATAAGCATCATCAGGAATATCTCGAAATAGATGATGACCGGCTTTAGGTGAAACCTGATTCCACCCCATATGTGGTAAAGGTAAACTACAATTAGGAATTTCTCTAACTTTTTCGTGAATAATTCCCAATGTGTTAACATGTCCTTCGGTACTATAATCGGCTAAAAGTTGCATACCAAGGCAGATCCCTAATACAGGTTGAGTACAGACTTTGATAAGTTCAACTAAATGACGCTCTTTTAATTTTTCCATTGCTGAACTTGCGGATCCTACTCCAGGTAAAAACAACTTATCTGAGCTGAGCACGATATCAGAGTCAAGGCTAATTATTGGATCATAACCTAATCGTTGCACGGCATATTTGACCGAAGATAGATTAGCACAGCCAGTATCGAGGATGACAATCTTCATTTATAGCACTCCTTTTGAGCTTGGTAATCGGTCACTTTCAATTTTGATGGCTTGTTTTAATGTTCTAGCAAAAGCTTTAAATAAACTTTCTACTTTATGATGATCATTATCGCCATCTGTTTCAATATGCAATGTAATAGCCATAGCATAACTTATTGAGTAAAAGAAATGTTCTACCATTTGCGTGCTCATATCGCCAACTTTAGGGTGAGTAAACTCTGATTTAAATTTTAGATAAGGGCGTCCTGAAATATCTATTGCACATTTGGCCAAACACTCGTCCATAGGGATAACAGAGGCATAACGGGTAATACCACGTTTATCACCGAGTGCTATTTTTAGTGCCTTTCCTAAAGCTAGTCCAGTATCTTCTATGGTATGATGATCATCAATATGTAAATCACCATCAACTTGGATATTGAGTTTAATTCCACCATGAGTCGCAATTTGATCGAGCATATGATCAAAAAAACCAATTCCAGTATTAATTTGACTGCCACCTTGGCGATCAAGCCACACTTCAACAAGTATTTTAGTTTCTTTGGTATTGCGTTCAACTTTTGCATAACGATCTTTAGTGGTTAATCGTTGGGCGATTTCGTCCCAATTTAAATTTTCAGGATGATATCGTAATCCTTGGATTTGCATGTTTTCAGCCAATTGAATATCTGTGACCCTGTCACCAATAACATAACTGTTTTGTTTATCTAATTTACCACTAGTAAGATATGGCAAAACTAATTGGATTTTCGGCTTACGACACTCACAATTATCTTCTGGAAAGTGTGGGCAAATTAAGACATCCTCAAAATTAACACCTTGCGATTTAAAAATCTGCATCATCAAATTGTGTGGACCATCAAAATCAGCCTGTGGATAGCTACTAGTCCCGAGCCCATCTTGATTGGTGACCATCACTAAATGGTATCCCGCAGTTTGTAGCTTGAGTAGGGCTGGGATCACATTAGGTTCAAAAACCAATTTTTCAAACTGATCAACCTGAAAATCAACCGGAGGTTCAGTAATTAGTGTGCCATCTCGATCAATAAATAAGTACTTTTGTAACATTTTTGCTCCTATTTAATTGTTTTGAGCGCAGAAATGACTGCTTCGCAATCGGCTTGGGTACCAATGGTAATACGAATAATATTTTGTTGCCCAATAGATCTACTTTGATCTCGTAAAATAATACCTTGGTGCCATAAAATATTAAATACATCTTTATCATGTTGAAATTTAACACACAAATAGTTGGAATAACTTGGATAAACTTTTTCGACAATAGGCAATTGTCGAAGTAAATTGGCAAATTTTTCCTTTTGATTATTTAAATTTACCACATGTAGCTTCATGGTATTCACACCATCTTTACTCAATGCTTGAGCTGCAATATCAGCAACAGGGGTTGCTAGAGGGTATGGTGCAATAACCTTCTGTAAGGCTTCGATCACAGGTTTATTAGCAATGGTGAAACCGCAACGTAATCCAGCCAAAGCAAAGGCTTTGGATAATGTTCGTAAAATCACCAAGTGAGGATAGTCATTAAGCCAACTAACGACACTAGATTCAGGTGAAAACTCAATATAAGCCTCATCAATAATGACCAAAGCACGATCTTTGGCAATATTAAGTAAAGCTTTGATATCATCAGAATTGATTAAATTACCGGTCGGATTATTTGGTGAACAGACATAAATTAGTTTTACAGTATCAATATTTTGTTTTATACCCTCAAGATCAAGTTGCCAATCAGAAGTGGTTGGCACAGTTTTGGTTTTAATACCTAATGTCTTAGCACTTACTTGGTACATACCATAAGTTGGTGGACAATATAAAATACTATCGTGCTGAGGCTCACAAAATGCACGCATTAAAAGCTCAATGGCCTCATCAGCTCCTCGGCTAACAAGCACTTGTTCAGTTTTAACCCCTGCATATTGTGCATAACGCTGAATTACTTTTTCAGGCTGCGGTTCTGGATAACGGTTTAAGGTTTGATCTGTCAAGTCAAAATGTGGAGCAACGGGGTACTCGTTGGCATTTAGCCACACATCGCCTTGACCACCAATTCGCCGAGCAGATTGATAAGGTGTTAATTGCTGAACATTTTTTCGAACTAATTTATTGATATCCATTTTAGTCACCTATTTTTGATTTGTTGAATTTAATACCGATAGACGAAGACTAACTGCTTGTTTATGAGCGGTTAGTTGTTCAGCCTCTGCCATAAGCTCAACGGCATTACCTATTGCTTTTAATCCTTCTGGTGTTAATTTTTGCACCGTCATACGTTTTTGAAAATCAGCAAGCCCAAGACTAGAATATGTGGCTGTATAACCATAAGTTGGTAATACATGATTGGTTCCTGATGCATAATCACCTGCTGACTCCGGTGACCAATTACCCAAGAAGATCGAGCCAGCACTAGTAATTTGTTCAACTAATTCATCCGCATTCGCAGTTTGAATAATTAAGTGTTCGGGACCATAGCGATTGCTAATAGCAACACATTCATCCAAATCTTTAGTTACAATAAGGCGACTTTCTTGTAATGCTTTTTTAGCGATATTTTGGCGCGATAGTTGCGTAAGTTGTTTATCGACTTCAATCGATACTGCTTGTGCTATTTTTTCATCAGGTGTTAACAAAATAACTTGTGAATCAGGACCATGTTCAGCTTGTGACAAAAGATCGGCAGCAATGAAAGCAGGATTTGCTGAACTATCTGCAATCACTAGTACTTCAGACGGACCAGCTGGCATATCTATGGCTGCGCCATCAAGTCGCTGACTGACTTGTCGTTTGGCTTCGGTAACGTAGGCATTTCCTGGACCAAAAATCTTATCGACTTTAGGAACCGATTTGGTGCCAAGCGCCATTGCGCCAATGGCTTGTGCACCGCCTAATTGATAAACCTCGCTAACACCACATAATTGTGCCGCATATAAAATTTCGTCAGCAATGGGCGGTGGTGAACATAAAATAACTTGACGACAACCCGCAATTTTAGCAGGTGTTGCAAGCATTAACACAGTAGATAATAAAGGGGCAGAACCACCCGGAATATAAAGTCCCACTGAATGAATAGGGCGCGTTACTAACTGACATTTTACGCCCGGCATTGTTTCGACCATAATGGATTGATAGGCTTGTGCTTGGTGGAATTTTTCAATGTTGGCAACCGCTAATTGCATGGCTTGTTTTAATTCAGGATTAACACGATTTGCGGCGGTTTTTATTTCTTCTTGTGTAAGCTTTATTTGCTCAATTTGAATTTTATCAAATTTGTTACTTAATGCTTTTAGAGCCTCATCGCCGTGCTGTTTTACTTGTACCAAAATATCTGCTACTGCTTTGCTAATCGAATCCGAAGTATTAATTGCTGGGCGAGTAAGTAGTTTCCTGCGTTGATCGTCAGTACATTGTTGCCAATAAGAGAGTTTCATATTATTACTCCATCATTTTTTCAATTGGTAATACAAGAATTGAACTTGCGCCTAATGTTTTTAATTTTTCCATGGTTTCCCAAAAAAGAGATTCACTACTCACCATATGTAACGCAACACGATTTTGCTCGCCTGTTAACGGTAAAATGGTTGGGTTTTCGGCACCCGGCAATAGCGCAACAATATCATCTAACACCTCAGTAGGGGCGTGGAGCATAATATATTTGGATTCACGAGCTTGAATAACGCCTTGAATGCGTGTCATGATTTTATCGATTAACGCCTGTTTTATTGGCGACATTTCACCTTGACGTTGAATTAAGCAGGCTTTTGATTTATAAATAACTTCGATCTCTTTTAGTCCATTGGCCTCAAGCGTTGCACCACTCGAAACCAAATCACAAATTACATCGGCAAGCCCAGCCCGAGGGGCAACTTCGACCGAACCATTAAGCAAACATGTTTTAAAGTTAACATTATATTGAGCAAGATAACGGCGGAGCAGGTGAGGGTAAGTGGTGGCAATACGCAAATCATTTAAACATTCTGGTCCTGTATACTCAAAATCACGAGGTGCTGCGATCGACAATCGACAGCCACCAAAATCTAAACTACGCAATTTTTTAAATTGTGGATCTTCGCCTTCGGCCTGCCTATCTAATACTTCCTCCTCTAAAACATTTTCGCCGACAATCCCAATATCGACAACGCCATCAATAACCAGTCCGGGGATATCGTCGTCACGAACACGCAAGATATCAATGGGCATATTTTCAGCAAAAGCAATCAAACGCTGTTCCTGAAGATTAATTTTAATACCACATTGGGCAAGTAACTTTTTTGATTCGTCACTTAATCGACCTGACTTTTGCATAGCAATGCGTAAACGCGAATTATCCAACATATCTTTCTCCAAAGTTATCTAAAAATTTATAAACTACAAACAAAAAACCCTCGGAAGTTTGATCTTCCGAGGGTTTCTGCTTGCTTTTGCGACATCACCGGAAGACCAAAGTCTTCCAGCACCAATTGCCCGAAGACTATTCAGGAATGATGGTGATGATGATGTGTACTAATAGCATTAGTAATAAAAACGCAAAAACAATTCATAAAAATAAAAACCTTTAACTGAGTTGATAATTAAAGCTACTGAACAAAATATAACAGAATTTACATGCTCGCAACTTTTTTTTGTTTTTTATGTAAAAAATCTTTATACAAAAAAGAGTCAAATGTATTACTGATTTTACAATAACACAGAAATGATTTACATTATGCTAGTTATTAATTGATTATTCAGAAACAATCTTTACTATATATTGCTTTCAAGATTTATTGTCATTATATGAATATCAATAATAAGGCTTTGTGGCAGCAATTCTATATAAATAAAGTAAATCAAATTATTATCTATAATAGGTATGTTTTTTTATAATGAATAACACGTTATAAAAAACATCATTTAAGAACTTTTAGTGCAATATTAATTTTTACTATAATTTAACACTCATGATTTATATTTTCTTATTTATTGTTTTTTAAAGAAATAAAACTCTATTATCAACAAGTTTAGAGCAAAGTTTTAATGTTTTTATGAGTTTTTAAGACAGTTAGTAGATCTTGATTTACACAAGATCGAGAAGAATAAGTATAATAATACCTAAGTTACTATATTTTATATTTGAATATAACAAAGGTTTTCATTAAAGAATGTCTTTAATTTTAATTAAGCATACTGAGTGCGAAATAGCAATTAATAATATCAAGTTTCAACAACGAAGAATATCGTTTTACATGTAATAAATATATTCGATTTTGTTACCCACTTATTTTAGCTAGGTCTATAAAGATAATATCTAATCTGAAGTTACCGACCATTTACCGAATTTGTATTTTTAGTAATATTATTTTAGGAGTTTTAAAAAATGAATCTGATCTGGTCAGCAGTTGGACAAGTTATTAGTTCTTGTCTTCCGGTTTTTTTATTAATTTTTCTTGGTTGGTTATGTGTACAACAAGGGATCTTTTCGAAGGATTCTAAAAAATTATTATCAGGACTGGTATCAAACTTTGTCTTTCCTGCTTTACTTTTTGTGCATACGTCTCATGCTAAACCGTCGCAAATATTCAATGGCATTTGGATGATTGCGTTTTTCTGTACTATGTCTTTTTTATGGATAATTTGTTTTTTAACCAATAAATACATTTTGCACAAAGAGTTAAAGTCGACGGCTATGAATGCAATGCTATGTTGCTTTCCCAACATGGGCGGGATGGGAGTTCCTTTCTTGACGTTAATGTTAGGGGCTGCATCAACTATTTCCGTTGCGATTGCTAATTTTGTTGTTGCATTATCATTGATCCCAATGACAATATTTTTATTAGAACTTTGTGATACTAAACTGTCTGGCGGTAAAGTCACCAGTGGTATGATCTTTAGTGCAGTAAAAAATTCACTTATGAAGCCAATGTTTTTGGCCGTTATTTTAGGGTTAATTGTGAGCGTTACCGATGGTACTAAATGGCTACCACATTTTGTGTTTAACACTTTTGATATTATGTCAAATGCCTGTAACTTTATTTCACTTATTGCGGTCGGTGTTGGTATTCATGGTGTTAAATTGAAATTATCTAAACCGTTAATGATCAATGTTGTGTTGAAAAGTTTCATTACACCAATTATTGCACTTATTTCCGTATATCTATTTGGTATCACAGGTATGGAAGCTGAAGAGTTAGTTTTCTTATTGGCAATGCCAACGGCATCAACAGCAGTTATTTTAGCTTACAATTGGAATGTTGAGCAAGAACAAGCATCAAGCATTTTCTTTGCATCAACAGTTTTATCTATTTTCATTTTACCAACCTTATTGCTTATTATGGACTTTACTATTCCAGGTGTTGCTTAATAATAAAGCTAAATATAAATGCTCTCATTTAATTTTAGATAAGGGCATTTATTATCAATTACACATTCTTTAGTAAGTCATGCAGGAATTACTTGTGTTGTTTACAGTAATAATAACTATCGTATTTCAAAAACCAATTAAACTTGTTTGTTCACAAATGAATGGAAAAGTAGAAAGAGTAATACCAACTTTGAATTAATAGTCAGCATAACCAACAAATATTTAGCGATTCAAAAGGTGGAAGACTAAAGCTTAAGCGATTAATTAGTTATTATAATTTTGTTAAACCCCATAAGGCGATTTTAGAAAAAACGCCTTATGGGGTTTTTAGAGGGTTGCTTTAACTATGAAAGGTAAATAACCCAGTTGTTTTTCTACATCTTAACAATAGTAAGAAATGTAGCGATTATATTGATAAACTAAAAAGAGCCATTGTCTTTTTTAGTTTGCTAACTAGAAGCTATAGCGAACACCTGCTAATAAATCAATTGAACTTAGCTCAGCACTAGCATTAGTTCGATAGTATTCATTATGTTTTTTGATGTTTACTTTACCTGCATCCACATAACGAGCAGTGAAATCAACAACCATATTATTATTCAACTTATAAGCTACGCCAGCAGCAACATTCCATGCAAACTTTGTTTTTGTTTTTGATAATGAACGTTCATAATTAGAACCATCAACAGAAACGTTGTATTTTTCCTTATGGCTATTTTCTAGTTTAGTGAAGGCAACACCAAATCCCGCACCAATAAATGGAGTAATTGGTGAGTCAATATCAATATCATAATAACCATTTAACATTAATGTATTCATGCGGGTTTTGACTTTTTGAGTAGTACGAAGACGATATTCTTCATAATCAGTGTATCTATTTTCTTTTTTATCTGTATTGCCACGTAAGGTAAGAGATAATTCTACACGTGCAGGAATATCATAATTAGAAAAGTTGTAACCTAAATTTAAAGCGCCAGCTAATTTAGTTTTATGCATTGAGTCAAAAATACCATCGTTGATAACACCGCCGTGACTATAATGTAAGGTATCCTTAATATTTTTCGCTTTTATTATAGAAGCGCCTAATTGACCTCCTAGGTAAAGTTCATTTGTTTCAGCATAAGCAAAATTTGAAAAACAAGCAAAAGTTGTTAGTGCAATTAATGTCTTCTTCATTTTTATTTCCTTTATTATGGTTGTTTAAGGCTTGCTGATTATAAAGCAAATAAATTAAAAATCAATTTAAGGTATTAGGAAGTTTTTTTAACAAAAAATAAAAGCTGTAACTAACCTTAAAATTGCACAGCAAACAAGTAGAAAATTCTCTACGGTAACAGATGCTTGCCGAGTTAAGTTTAAAATCGCAGTCTCAAGAAGAAATCATAAAAAAGCTGTAGTGCCCACAATGCAACAAAAAACATGGGCAAGAGAGCTACAAACCACTAAATTAATCTCAATTGCCATTAGCTGTCACATTGTGTAATTAAGTCGTTGTGTCTGCTATTATCAACCTCACACAGTATCACCATATTTTATACTTGAATCTTGTACTATTGGGGTATTCACAATAGTTACAAACTTACAAATATACGAAATTTAGGGGGGTAGTTTTCTATGAAGTGTAAACTAAACGTTTTTTCTACATATAAATTGATTTACAAGGGCTTTTACAATTAACATACTACAACCGATAGTTTCCAATCCTCAATTTCTTTCCAATATTTTTTTTCTTGTTCTAAATCAAATAATATCAATTTATTATTTTCAACAAATTCCCGATTAATTTCTATAGTCACTTTAGTTAGTTTATTTTTTAATAATTTTAAACGAAATGCTTGTAAATTAATTTCTGTATTTCGTTGGTTATTGATGAGTATAGATAATCTTAGAATTTGCATTAGCGGTATTATATGTTTGTATTCGAACAAACTAAAATAGGGTAGTGTATCTATATTGATAGTTTTTCTATGGTAACGTACAAGAGTAGACAAAAGTAATTGCTGCTCTTCGTTAAATCCAGGTAAATTACTATTTTGTAAAATATAGCTTGAATGTTTATGAACTGAAGAAAAGTTAATTTTTAATCCTACCTCATGTAACAAAGCAGCCCAATATAAAATAGATTCAAGGCTTGCTGGAATAGATGTCGGTGCTTGTTGTTGCCATTGAGAAAATAAATATTTTGCAGTTTTAACAACTTGCGTAGCATGGCATTGGTCTATATTGTAATGTTCAGACAGAGTTTGTGCGGTATTTTGTCTAATATCTCGGAAATTAAGACCTCCAACCAACTCATAAAGCACCCCTTCACGTAATGCGCATGGGCTAAATTGTAAAGTATTTAACCCAAATGCGTTAAAAACCCCACTAAATATAGCTAGCCCGCTGACAAATACACTTTTTCTTTCACTAGAAAGTGAAGGGTAGTCAATATCTTGAAAAGAGTTGAATTCTAAAACATAACTAATTAAATCATCGAGCCTTTTTTGGGTAATAATTCCATCACAAACACCAATATCTAATAAGATACGATAAATAGACTTGATGGTGCCAGATGTACCAAATGCAACAGTAATATTTTGTTTTTTCATAATATTGATCAGACATTCAATTTGTTGTTCGGCGGCAAGCTTTGCTTGTTCGAATGAAATAGCGTTAATTTTATTTTCATGAAAAAACTGTTTAGCATAAGTTATGCATCCCATAGGGCGACTAGCAACAATCAACGGTTTTAGATCATTTCCTCTACCTATTGCAATTTCTGTAGATCCTCCACCGATATCTATTACAAATTTAGTATCATTTGACGATGTTGGTTCTGATGTCATAGTACCTAAATAAATAAGACGTGCTTCTTCTTGTCCCGATATGATTTCTATAGGAAATGGAAATACTTTAGCCGCAGCCATTAAAAATTTATATCTATTTTTTGCAACCCGCAATGTATGAGTTGCTATAACCCGAACATTTTCGGGAGGAAAGCCAATTAATCTTTCGGAAAATAGTGTAAGGCATTCAACGCCTCGCATAATGCTTGATTCACTTAGATGGTTATTAGCATTAAGCCCTGTGGCAAGATGGATATTTTTTTTATTTTTATAAATGATCTGTATAGCACCATCTATAATACGAGCAATAACCATGTGAAAACTATTTGAACCAAGATCAACTACCGCATATTCATTGAATTTATTCACTTTAAATCTCTTATTCAACCGTTTCTAACTGATTCAAATAATCATAAATGGCATATTGTGCTCTAATTTTTTTCTTATTACCTCTTTGTACATAATTATTAGTTGCATCTTTATCAATAATACGAGCCTTTACATTATCATTGCATTGAATATTAAAAATATTATGGATAGTTGATTTTATTATTGGATCGAAGATTTTTACTCCCACTTCAATACGATTATCTAGGTTACGAGGCATCCAATCAGCAGAAGAAATATAAGTATCTTTTTTTCCTTCATTTTCAAAAATATACACACGAGCATGTTCTAAAAACTGATCAACAATACTTGTGACAGTAATATTTTCGCTTAAATTAGGAATTTGTGGTACCAAGACACAAGTTCCTCTTACTACAATTCTGATTTTTACACCAGCACAAGATGCACGATATAATTGATCTATCATATCTTTGTCGGTTATTGCATTAAGCTTTAAATAGATACCTGCTACTTTACCTGTTTTGGCATTATTTATTTCTCGTTGGATAAATTCATAGAATCTCAATCGGGTATTTTGTGGAGACACAAGTAAATGATGGAACGAAACTGGTTTAAAAGGGTTTTCAATGAAATTAAATACATTTTTAACTTCATCTGTAATTACAGGATCTGCAGTTAATAACGAAAAATCGGTATAAATTCTTGCAGTCCTTTCATTAAAATTACCTGAACCAATATGGGCATAACGAACAATTTCGCCATTTTCTTTACGATCAATCAAAAATAATTTGGCGTGGATCTTTAGTTTTGGTTGTGAATAGATAACTTTAATTCCACTACTAATTAATCGTTTTGCCCATTTTATATTTGCCTCTTCATCAAATCTTGCTTGTAATTCAACAACTACAGTGACCTTTTTACCATTATTGGCAGCATTAATGGCCGCATGAATAAAGCGGGAATCTTTTGCAACTCGGTAAATATTCATGCGAATATGTGTAACAGATGGATCAAACGAAGCTTGGCGCATAATTTCTAATACGTGTCCAAAAGAGTAGTAGGGATAATAAAGCAACACATCTCGATCTTTAATCGCATCAAACGAATTACGGAATTGTTTAAATCGATTATAACTTAAACCAGGAATTTTTTTATTTAATAGCTTTTTTTGTCCAAAGTCTGGAAATTTCACAAGATCTTTAAAATTAGGATAGCGCCCACTTGGCATTGCATCTTGTTCAGTTAATAACAATTTATTAATTAATAACTCAAATAATGCTTTTGGCATATCTTTTTGATAAGTAAAACGAACTGGCTGAGCAGTCAAACGTTGTTTTAACCCTTGTGACATAAGTTCAAGCAAACTGTCTAATTCTGTGTTTAATTCGTATTCAGCATCTCTATTAATATTAATAGAATAGGCATTTAATTCTTTGGCATCAAAAAACACTTTAAAAATATCGGGTAAACAGTAACGTAATATGTTATCCAAAAAAATGATCGATTTATTTTTAGTTGAAACTTCTGACGGTAATAAAACAAAACGAGGAATATTATCCGTCGGTAACTCAAGTAACGCATAATTGGTTTTATCTTCACAAATAATTTCTACAGCCAAATAGGCATGATCATCTTTTAAAAATTGAATAAGTTCGGTATGACTATCGAGTAGAATAGGGGTGATGTATTGCCTAAGGTTTTGTTTATAATAGTTTTTTATCCAACCTTCTTGATAAGAAGAAAGCTGTCTTTCGTTAATCAAAAAGATTTGATTTCTTGCCATTTCTAATAATAGTTCATTATAAAGCTGGTCAAACTGTAATTCTAGTTGAATAACTTTTTGGTTTACTTGACGTAATAAGTTTTTAGAGTTAGAAGATGAGTTGGCTTGCTCTTGTTCAATAAGTACATATTTTTTTAAGTTGGCAAACTGTACTTTATAAAATTCATCAAGATTACTTGAGTATATACCTAAAAAATGTATCCTCTCTATAAGTGGATTACTTTTATCAGCAGCTTCTTGTAAAACTCGCTGATTGAAAGATAACCAACTGAGTTCCTTAGGTAAATATACTTTTTCTTCAATCATTTTAATCTTTCAAATTCTATTAATAGTATTTTATACAGGATATCTTATGTAAAAAAAAAAGCTAGCATGTAGCTAACTTTTTTATTGCAGGACAAATAATAAGTATGCCGTTTTAAATACGGTGAACAGATGTTGTGTTAGTAGTTCCACTTGGTACTAAAGCACCAGATACCATCACAATAATATCACCTTGTTGTAAACCGCATACTTCCACAGCCATCTCTTTACCTAAACGATAAAAATCGTCAGTTGAGTTAATTGAATCAATTAAAATAGGCTCTACACCTTTTGTCACGGCTAACTGATTAACTGTCTTTTGACTTGAAGATAATGCTAAAATACGAGCTCTAGGGAAATAATGACGAACTTCCCTAGCCGATTTACCGCTACGAGTTGCAACAACAATTAATGGAGCATTTAAACGCTCAGCAATTTCTACAGCACCACAGCAAACAGCTGAAGTTATACTCAACTTTTCTTCTTTTGATGTCAATTCTAACGATGCTGGAATTGTGCTATCAGTTCGGTTACAGATAGTCGCCATAACATTAACTGTTTCGAGCGGATATTTACCTTTAGCACTTTCACCCGAAAGCATAACTGCATCTGTACCATCAATAATTGCATTAGCTACATCTCCAGCTTCCGCACGAGTAGGGCGAGGGTTTTTTATCATTGAATCAAGCATTTGTGTTGCCGTAATAACTGGTTTAGATGCTTTATTACATTTCTTAATCATCATTTTTTGAGCGAAAATAACTTCTTCAACAGCGATCTCAACCCCTAAATCACCACGCGCAACCATAATGCCGTCAGAAGCGTCAAGAATTTCATCAAAATTATCTAAACCTTCTTGGTTCTCAATTTTAGATATAATTTTAATGTTTTCACCACCATGAGCTTTTAAGTGAGCACGAATATCTTCTACATCAGAACGTTTTCGAATGAATGATGCAGCAATAAAGTCAACACCTTGTTCACAACCAAAAATGAGGTCATTTTTATCTTTTTCTGCTAGTGCTGGCAATTTAATTGAAACACCAGGTAAATTAATACCTTTATTTTCACCAAGTTCACCATTATTTAAAACAGTACAGATAACTTCATTACCTTTAATTTCTTTAACGTCCATAGCAATTAAGCCGTCATCAACTAAAACACGATTACCGGGTTTAAGATCATGCGCAAAACCATCGTAAGTTACGGCTACACGGTCTTTGTTTCCGATAACATTTTTGTCTGTGGTAAACGTGAATGTTTGACCAGCAACTAGGGATACATCATTACCGCCTTCTAATTTGATAGTGCGAATTTCTGGGCCTTTGGTGTCTAGCATAATAGCGGCTTTTAAACCGGTTTCTTGCATTACTTCACGTAAATTTTTGATACGGTTACCATGTTCTTCGTAATCACCATGCGAAAAATTTAAACGCATAACATTCATGCCTGCATTTAATAATTTTGCTAACATTTCTTTTGATTCAGATTTTGGTCCGATCGTACAAACAATTTTTGTCTTTTTCATAATAGTATCTACTTAGTAATATATTTAATGTTAAGGTTAATGTTTTAATTCAATTTAAAAAATTCGATAAACCAACTTTTTGCAAAAAAAAAACCAATGGCAAAGCATTGGTAGTTTTATTGGTTAAAAAAGGTATTTGTAGCTCAATATGGCTACCAAAATCACATAAAATCTTTGAAGAATATAATAATTTCATCAATAAGTTAAACCCTTTAAAATTCTTCTTATTATATTCTTAACAGTATTTTAAATAAAGTACTTTATCTTTAATATATTTTGTTATTTATAATAACATACTAAATTATAGCAACTAAACATTTGGCTTACATTAAGTCTTTAAGTTGATAAATTAGTTCATTATTGTTACTTTTTAAAGTTAGTTGATTATTTTTTAAATTGATCTTTGTACCTTCAGTAATTAAGTTCTCAATAATATAATCTAATTGATTTAATTGGTCATCATTACAAAGCATTTTAGTCATCACTATACCACTACCTTTTATGCTACCGTTGTCTAAAGTAACTGTACCAGAAAAATGGTTACACATTTTACCTGTAATTGTCATGTTTTCACCAAATATAATTTCAGCTTGATCACCTAATGAAATATCTTGACCGTTTGCTTTAGTGAGCACAAAACGATGATGCATAAGATCGACTTCTTGTAGAGTTTTTGGTCCCTCACATCCAGAGAGAACCAATGAAGCTGTAAATAAAGCAGTTAACAAGGACGTTTTTTTCATTTGAACTCCTAATAATAGGTTAAGTTTGTTATAATTAGGCATTAATGAGACTTTAATTAAAATATTTGACACGCTATGCTATCTCAACAGCAATTAAAAAATCTTGACTCAATGACTTTCCTAAATAAGCATAAAATAATAAAATTAGCTAAGAAAAGTCAAACTATAGCTGATATAGATTCTGCCATACAAGATGCTAACTTACATTATCAAAGCAGAATAGAATCGTTACCGAAAAATATTGTTTTTCCCCAAAATTTGCCTGTAATTGAAAAAAAACAAGAAATTTATGATGCTATTAAACATAATCAAGTGGTTATAATTGCTGGTGAAACTGGCTCGGGAAAAACAACACAAATTCCCAAAATCTGTTTAGAATTAGGCTTAGGCGTGAAAGGCTATATTGGTCATACTCAACCAAGACGATTAGCGGCACGTTCAGTAGCTAATCGTATCGCTGAAGAGCTAAAAACAGAAATAGGGCAGTTAATTGGTTTTAAAGTAAGATTTTCCGATCATGTCAGTGACACAACCCTGATTAAATTAATGACCGACGGTATATTGCTTGCTGAAATTCAGAAAGATAAACTCTTACTACAATATGATACTATTATTATTGACGAAGCTCATGAACGCAGTTTGAATATTGATTTTATTTTAGGCTATCTTAAGCAATTATTATCTAAACGCCCAGACTTAAAAGTCATAATAACATCAGCGACTATTGATGTGGAACGTTTTTCTAAACACTTCAATGAGGCTCCGATTATTGAAGTATCGGGTCGTACCTATCCAGTCGAGGTTAGATATCGTCCCCCAATCCTGAAAGAAGATGATAATAATGATAAAAGTTTTGATTTTCAACCGATTATAGATGCCATTGATGAATTATCAACTGAAAGTCTTGGGGATATATTAATCTTTTTAACAGGAGAACGAGAAATTCGAGATCTTGCCGATACACTTAATAAGTTAGAACTTCGTCATACGGATATTTTGCCATTATATGCAAGGTTATCAGTATCAGAACAAAATCGAATTTTTCAATCACATACTAAACGTCGAATTGTCCTTGCTACTAATGTGGCAGAAACATCGTTAACCGTTCCGGGCATTAAATATGTGATTGATTCGGGGTTAGCCAGAATTAGTCGCTATAGTTACCGAACTAAAGTTCAACGTTTACCAATTGAACCAATATCACAGGCCTCTGCCAATCAGCGTAAAGGACGTTGTGGACGAACATCTAATGGTATCTGCATACGTTTATATGATGAACAAGATTTTTTATCTCGCCCCAAATTTACCGAACCCGAAATATTGCGGACCAATTTGGCTTCAGTAATATTACAAATGACATCATTAGGCTTAGGCGATATCGCCGCTTTTCCTTTTGTTGAAAAACCTGATTCAAAATACATTCGTGATGGACTTCGCTTACTAGAGGAACTTGGCGCAATTCATACCATACAGAATAGATACCATTTAACTGAAATAGGTAAAATTTTAGCACAACTACCAATTGATCCTAGATTAGCTAGGATGTTGGTTGAAGCAAGGCGCTTAGGGTGCGTTAAAGAATTAATGATAATTACTGCTGCTTTATCGATTCAAGATCCAAGAGAAAGACCTTATGATAAACAACAAGCTTCTGATGAGAAACATCGTCGTTTTGTTGATAAAGAGTCAGATTTTATTTCTTTCATTAATTTATGGAACTACATTAAAGAACAGCAGAACGTATTATCAGGGAATCAATTTAGACGATTATGCCAAAAAGAGTTTTTAAATTATCTTCGAATTCGAGAATGGCAAGATGTCTATACGCAAATTAGACAAACAATTAAGCAATTAGCATTTCCGATTAATAGTAAAGAGGCTGATTATAATTCATTACATATCTCGTTACTGAGCGGTTTACTATCTCATATTGGAATGAAAGAGCTTGAAAAGCGTGAGTATATAGGTGCGCGTAATATCAAATTTGCAATTTTTCCTAATTCAGCACTTTTTAAAAACCAACCCAAATGGTGTATTGCTAGTGAACTTGTTGAAACAAATAGATTATGGGGAAGAACAGCAGCAAAAATTGAAGCTGAATGGATTGAACCCATAGCTAAACATTTAGTGAAATATAACTATAACGAACCTAGATGGTCTAAAAGGCAGGGCACAACAATAGCAAACGAAAAAGTAACTTTATTTGGGTTACCAATTGTTACTAATAGAATAGTAAATTACAGTAAAATTGATCCTATTTTAAGTCGCACTTTGTTTATTCGACATGCATTAGTTGAAGGTGATTGGTTCACAAGTCATAAATTTTACAAGCAAAATCAAAAATTGATTAATGAAGTTGAAGATTTAGAACATAAATCACGTCGTCAGGATATTTTAATTGATGATGGTGAATTATTTGATTTCTATGATAAACGCATAGATAAATCCGTTATTTCGTCTAGACATTTTGATAAATGGTGGATGCATAAACAAAAATCTGATCCTGATTATCTTAGTGTACAAAAAGAGATGCTGATCAGGCAATCAGCACAATTAATTAACTTAAATGATTTTCCTGATTTCTGGTATCAAGATCATTTTAAGCTAGCACTTAGTTATCAATTTGATATTGGTCATAACCGTGACGGTGTCACTATAAAAATTCCACTTGATATCTTAAACCAAATTAAAAACAGGGGATTCGATTGGCAAGTGCCAGGTTTTAGAAAAGATTTAATAATTGCATTAATCAAATCATTGCCAAAATCATTACGACGTAATCTTGTCCCAGCACCAAATTATGCGGATGCATTTTTAGGTAGGGTGGATACCACAGAAAAACCGCTTCTTGAATGCTTAGAAAATGAATTTCATAAAATGACTGGTGTGAAAATTACATCAGAAAATTGGCAATTAGAACAAGTTCCTGAATACTTAAAAATGAATTTTAGTATTATTGATAGTAATAATAGCGAAATAGCTTCAAGTAAAGATCTTGATATGCTAAAACAGCAACTCAAAACTCAACTTCAACAAGCTTTATCATCTATTACTATCAATAAAAAAGATAACTCAATTGAGCAAAATAATTTGACAGATTGGACATTTGGAAAACTTCTTGGTGTTTATGAAGAAAAACAAAAAAACTATACTGTTAAGGCTTATCCAGCAATTATTGATAATCAAAATTCCGTAAGTATAAAGTTAGTTGATAATCAATCAGAGCAACAAAGATTAACTAAATTAGGTTTAAGACGCTTATTAATGCTTAATATTCCCTCTCCAATCAAGTATTTACATGAAAAATTACCCAATAAATCGAAATTAAGTTTATATTTTAATTCATTTGGTAACGTTTTAATGCTTATTGATGATTGTATTGCTTGTGGTATTGATTATTTAATTGAAACAAATAATAAAACAATACATTCAACTGATGATTATCAGCAATTACTTGATTATACAAAAACTCATATTAATGAAATAGTTGTTGATATTGCTAAGCAAGTCGAATCAATACTAACTTTGCATTTTAGCATTAATAAAAAGGTAAAAGGGCGCGTTGATTTATCTTTAGCATTTGCCTTATCAGATATCAAACAACAACTTAATAAGTTAGTTTATAAAGGATTTGTTGCTCAATCAAGTTATAAAAGATTGAATGATATCTCTCGATATTTATCGGCAATTGAGAAAAGAATTGAAAAATTATTTCAAAATATGGCAAGAGATAGACAATCAATGAGTATTATAGAAGATGTTCAAAATCAGTATGATAATTGGATTAATAGTTTACCAAACAATCAACAATCAGACACTAAAGTGACAGATATTCGTTGGATGATTGAAGAATTAAGAGTAAATTTATTTGCGCAACAGCTTGGTACATCATATCCAATTTCAGCAAAACGCATCAAGCAGCAAATTGATGTGGTTAAATCACAACTATAGGTTCATACAAAAAAATAGGGCGCTTTTGCGCCCGATTGTCTATATAAACTATCGATACAGATCTACAAAAACAGTTATATTTGGACCATTTGAATCATGGGCGATTCTAGCAATATGATAATACTTGGCCCCAGCATCAATAGCTCGTTTACCCGCTTGATAAGAAATTTCCTGATCAGTTACATAGTAACCTCTGAATTTAATTGTATCAAATGCAACCATTTTTACTGCAGTTGCATCATTCAATTCTTGGATCTTTCGTTTATCGGGCAAAGTGACGGTGTAACGTACAATTCGTTGTGGCTCAGTTGTTACCGTCGTAAATTGAGATGTAGAAGCACTAGTTGTTACAGACGTTGCTGCTTTGTGAGTAGTTTGATCAATGACTTTTACTTTATTATTAAATTTATCCGCATAAAACTTTTCATTGAAAGCTGAAGGAGAATAATAGCCAGGTTTCTCTACCAGCATTGCAGCATCACCACCTTTCGCTAAAGCTTGTTGGCCAGCTTCAGAGTCATATGGAATTGCATCCTCAGGTTGAAGTTTACGTTCAGGAGCATCTTTCTTAAACAAATAAGCAGCAACTTGAATATTACTACCTAATTCACTGCGTGAATCAATATAATAAGCATAAGCACCTTTTGTTGATGCTTCCTTAGCAATTGCTTGGTTAATATCATATTCATTAGGAAAATAACCACGAATACGCACAATATTGAAAGGTTCTAAACGTATGGCTTTAGATTTTGGATATTCATAAATACCTTCAAATTTACGAAGACTTTCAGCTTGTTCTTCTGATTTAAGAGCATCGGCTTTATATAATTTCGCATACACAATTCTTAAAGTATCATTTGAAGGACTAATATTAGTTGTGGTTATATAAAAAGAAGCTGCTCCTTCTTTATCAGCAGCTCTTGACATTGCCATAACATAATCACTATCAGTATAAAAAGCTCCACGGATGGTTATGCTCTTAAATGATTGTAAACCTTTAGCTTGTTGTTCCGTTAATTGCTGAGCAGCAAACGAAGAAAAAGAGGTTATGACCAAACTTGTAAAAATGATCGTTTTCTTTAAACTTGTCATATATTAAGACCTTACAAAAATTATTCTAATTATTTTAACATAAATAAATCTAATTACCTAAATCTATTAAACCTTTTAAATTTTTGATAAATAAATATTTTCCTCTAGCTAATAAAATATTTTGTTCTTGCAACTTTGATAAATTTCTGCTAACTGTTTCAATCGTTAAACCTAAATAGTTAGCAATATCGGCTCGACTCATCATGAGCTTAATATTCAATGAAGAATGACCTTTCTTTTTATAACGCTGATAAAGTGAATAAACAAAAGTTGCTATTCGTTCATCAGCTTTTTTTTGAGAATAACATAATACTAATTTTTGGTAATTATAAATATCAGAACTTAACAAGTTAAATACTAGGTCCCTAATATTTTTTTTTGTATCAACTAACGACATCAACTCATCATAATAAAGTTCACAAACTAATGTATCACTAAGCGCTTGAATATTATTGTTATATAATTGAGTTGCAATTGAATCTAAGCCTACAATATCTCCTGGTAAATAAAAGCCATTAATTTTTAGATGATTATCAGGAGTTGCAATAAAAGTTTTTAATGCACCCGAATGAATAATATAAAATTTAGTAAAGGGTGTATTAGATTTTGCTAGGATTTCATTTTTAGCATAAGATATTTTCCGTTCTAATATACTGTCTAATTTATTGTTAAGCAACATGGGAATGCAGAAAGATCCCATACTACATAATTCACATGGAACGGAATAACTTTTTGAATGTAATGTCTTAAAAATATTTTGCATATTAACTAAAGAAAATAATTAAACTTTATCAAGCTATTAGAATAGCATATTTTATAATAAAACAAAAATTGTTCATTAATTAATATTTATATTTAAAAGTTCGTAAAAAGGATTATTTAACATATTTTATTGTAAAATATTGATTTTAAATGTTTATTTGTTTTTATTGCTCGTTAAATATATATAATAAATTGAATAATATAGGTATTTTATAAATATAAGTACGCATAATACCATTATGCGTACTTAAAATAAATATTTAATAAGAACCTTTACCTTTTGTATCTGCTTCAACTATTAGTTTCCACTTAGTCTCTTTTATATGTTCGTGATCCTTCGGTGGTGGAAAGGGATCGTCTTTATTGCAAGTAACTTCTTTATTACATTCAGTACATTTATATATTCCTGATACTTGAACTGTCGTTCCTGGTGAATATTTAGTGAGCCAAATTTTTTTTTCATCTGTTAGTGAATTATAACAAGTTATTAGTGACTTAATAAAAATACGATTTGTTGATATAGAGAAGGCCATAATTTACTCCTTAAAGTTGTAAAAAGTAGGGCGGTTGTATTTAGCAGTGAAAATTCATGCTGGCTCTATACGATGAAGCCGTGCATTGAGATAAATGCAAGTCCTGCAAAACTGTTACAGGGTCACAATGTTTTTGGTACTGAAAATCTAGAATTGTGTGCTACTGCTACTGAGTTATTGAGCGGTTTAGTTTATGGTATGCCCAAGTTATTTGATTTATTAGATATTTCTAACACTAATTTAGACTGGATCGATGTTACTTATTCGGCTCATGTTGATAACGAATTAATAGCTCAACAAGTAATTGATTAATTAAAAAATGTTACTAATGGACAAACTAAAAAATCACGTTATAACCGAGAATATCAAACAACTGTAGAATGGAATACAGGCAGTCAATTAAAATCTTTAAAGGTTTATCTTAAGTTTTATGAAGTGATCAATCAGTTATCCGAATTAGAAAAGTTATCATTATCTAAATCTAGAGATCAGTTATTACAACGAAAAATCAAAATCTTATCAAATCCAGAATTAATTAACTGGGCTAAAAAATGTGTCCGATTTGAAGCCCGATTAAAGCATAGCTATTTAGAAAAACATATTTAAATGATAGTTATTTTACTATGACTAGAACATCAAAAGCTAATTGAATTTATGCGTTACGACGGTTATCAATTTGTTAAAAATTCAATGCCTTGTAATACATTTTTTAGATATGAAAAAGATTTGTTATCAATCAGTTTAAGTAAAATGCAATTACAAAACTTACAACAACAAAAAAATAACGTAATTCCGATGTGCAGGGTTATTAATATTGATTTTAGTCATCAGCGTCCGAGTTGGTACATAGAACCGACATCATTTTATGATGATGTGAGGAATTTAGAATATTTAAAAGCTGTGTGACTGTATTTATATACAGTTAATTTAACATAATATACATTATGCGTACCAATATTTATAAAATACCTATATTATTCAATTGGTTAAATTGTTTTAATGAACAAAAACAAATAAACATTAAAAATCAACACGTTACAATAATGTATATTATGTTAAATAATCTTTGTTATTATTAACTTTTAAACTACTACCTTCGTTCATTTATAAACCCAATTTCATTAAATATTTTTATTTAAGTACCTTATTTCTTTGCCATAAATATAATCTCACTTCCAGGAAGTGGCATTTTTAAAATATGTTTTTTTATTTTACCCCATACTTGCATTTCACAAGCTTTACAATTGAACTTTAGCAATAATTCGTTATTATTTTGAATTAATTTCATTGGCATAACTTTAGTTTTAACACCTTGAATTCCTTTTGCTTGTTTTGGACATAAATTAAACGCAAATCGTAAGCAATGTTTGGTTATCATTAAGGGAGCATCTTCTTTAACTTCATGTGCTTCATAGGCACTTTCAATTAATTCAACCCCATGATGTGTATAAAATTCTCTTGCTTTGTGATTATAAACATTTGCCAAAAAGCTCAAATGATTTTCAGGATAAAACGGAACTGGGTTTTGTTCTGGTTTACGTTTTTGGCGAGAATAACTTGTTAATCTTTTAGCCGTCAATTTATTAATTGCATTCCTTCGAAGCTCATTTAGTTGGCTATTTGGAATAAAATAAATTTTTGATAAATTTAAATCAAAATCAGTAAGATAATATATAGTTTTTCCTAATTTAGATAAATTATCTCTAATGTTTTTTAATGATTTATCTGGTTGATCCGCAAGTTCAAATTCCCCATTAAGTTCTAACTTAACACAAATGCCCTCTTCACTTTTTGCAATTAGCTCTATACTTTTTTCAATATTATATAGTTTTAATGACACACCAATTCTACGATTACTTGATTCTTTCAATAAATTTTGTTGCCACACATGATCAAGATTTCGATTCACTCTATAAGGTAATTTTATTGAAAAAAGCGGCTTAGGAATTTCATTTGGGTGAATTCGATATTGATTAGCCGAAAGTTTCTCCGCCTTATCAGCTCTAAATCCAAAAATCTCTCGTTTTATTAGTACATTTAGGCCATCTCCATTAGTTAATATTTTTTCAGATTTAATATCGATAGTTTTAGGTGTAATTTGAGTTATCTCACCAATTTGCAAACCGATGAATTTAGGTGAATCGAATGCACCTATATTGGATTTTCTTCCATGTACAAAATAATCTGTACTTCCTCGATGAAATGTTTGGTATGGATCTGGTATAAAAAAGTGCTCAGTTCTGCCACTTGACCCTGATTGTAAGTCAGGCGAATTTGACAAAATAGTATCTAATTTTTGACGATAAAAGGCTGTAATATTTTTAACATAACTTAGATCTTTATAACGTCCTTCTATTTTAAAGGATCGAACGCCTGATTGAATTAATTCGTTCAAATTATCTGATTGGTTATTATCTTTCATTGATAATAAATGTTTTTCATAAGCAACAATGCGCCCTTGATCATCTTTTAAGGTAAAAGGAAGTCGACAAGCTTGGGAGCAATCTCCTCGATTTGCACTACGTCCTGTCTGTGCATGTGAGATATAACACTGTCCTGAAAATGCCACACAAAGTGCACCATGAATAAAAAACTCTATTTTGGCATCAATTTGTTCATAAATTTTAGCTATCTCAGTTAAATTAAGCTCACGAGCTAATACTATTTGTGAAAAACCAACATCAGATAAAAATTTAGCTTTTTCAGGTGTTCTTATATCCATTTGAGTGCTAGCATGTAAATCAATAGGCGGAATATCCATCCTCAAAATGCCCATATCTTGCACAATTAATGCATCAACACCTGCATCATAAAATTGCCATATAAGTTGTCTTGCTGGTTCAAGTTCATTATCGTGAAGAATGGTATTTAAAGTTACAAATACTTTTGCATAATAATGATGAGAAAATTCAACTAACTGAGCAATATCACTAACCGAATTACCAGCATTATGCCTAGCACCAAAATTTGGCCCGCCAATATATACGGCATCTGCGCCATGTAAAATAGCTTGTTGTGCAATCTCAATATTTTTAGCAGGACTAAGCAATTCTAATTTATTATTGGTAACAAGATATGACATTATAAACTCTTTGAAAATCTAAATAGCGAGTAATTTGGTTTTTATTTTACAAGTATTATTATAAAATTAATAATACTTGTAAAAAACTTTCAGGAAAGTATGTGTTGAATATAAATTTGATATAGATCCTAACCTTCGTTTCGATAAGTTTCATTCCTTAAAGCCTCTATACGTTTTTCTAATGGTGGATGAGACATAAACAATTCAGAAAATTTTGCTTTTTTCGCACCATTAATGCAGAATGCTAAAATTGAAGTATCCTCACTTGGTTCATGGCTAGTTTTTAGTTTTTCTAAAGCGGCAATCATTTTTGTACTGCCTACTAATTTAGCCGAACCAGCATCAGCGTGGAATTCTCGATAACGAGAAAACCACATCGCTATAAGGCTTGCTAAAATACCAAATACGGTTTCAAAAACCATAACTATTAAGAAATAGGTTAACTGTGATAAACCACGATTACGATCATCCAATGCTTGAGCTACAACAGATGCTAACATTCTTGAAATAAAAATAACAAAAGTATTAAGAACTCCTTGTAATAAAGTCATTGTGACCATATCACCATTAGCAACATGACTCATTTCATGACCGATTACCGCTTCAGCTTCATCTTGAGTCATAGTATTTAATAAACCAGAACTTACTGCAACAAGAGAACTATTTTTAGTTGCACCAGTTGCAAAAGCATTAACATCTTGAGCATGATAGATGGCAACATCTGGCATTTTTATATTAAGTTCCGTTGATAATCGACGAACAACATCAAGTAACCATTGCTCTTGACCATTACTAGGTTGAGTTATGATTTGTCCTTCAACTGACCTTAAAGCCATTTTCTTAGATAATAGAAGTGATATAAAAGATCCTCCAAAACCGAAGATTGCTGCAAATATAAGTAATCCTAAAGTACTATGCGCATCAACGCCTAAAATACTTAGAATGATTCCAAATACAAACATAACGGCTAAGTTAGTTAGAATAAATAATCCAATTCGCATTATGAAAGTGTCCTTATTTTATTTAGGTGCTAAGATTTTAATAAAAATTAATTATAATCCAGTTTATTTTCAAAATAACTTTTTCTGCAATGTTACTGATGGAATATGCTTACTATAATTTTCTTCCATCAGAATTTTAATCAATATAAGAGCCAAACAATTATATTGTTTTATCTAACTCCCATTCAGCAGCAATTGGAAATGCACTCATCATAAAACTAGCTACTTTTGATATTTGTTCGTCAGTAATAGTTCGGTGATCATTTAAACAAAATACTTCGCATTTGCCTTCTTTAATTTTTAACAATAAATTAGATAATTTAGAATCTAAATTAGGATCATCAGAGCTAACATATTCATATCTAATTGAAGATAAGACACTATTTCCTTGTATATATGAGAAATATGATGACATAAGATATAAAGGAGAAATGGTTTCAGTTTCTCTAAATCTAGAACGACTTGTTTTATCTATTTGTTTTTGAAAATGATTAATCATTTTATCAATAACATGAATATTTTTAATCATTGGCGCATGCAAAGGCCAAAATGAAGGCCAAGTATTGAATTTTTCATAAAAACACTGAGCTGTGAATAAAGATAGTTGGTTTGTAGGTTCACTATCTGCAAAGACTTCCCCATAAGCATTAGGGATGGGCTCAAGAAATAATTTTGCTATACCATTAGGATGAATAAAATGTTGCTTATTAACTGGAGAACCAAAAAAATAATCATCATTTGCATATATGAAATTATCCGATAATCCTTCTATTTTATGAATCCAAGATTCGATAGCAACAGAATTAAATACAGGTAAACACGTTTTATCATTACATATATCACTATGATTAACCATTACGATTTGTTCATGATCAGTATCCAACCAATATGGTACTTGATGATCTGTAACTATAAATATTTTTCTTATAAACTTAGCATACGAAGCAACACTACGTAAAGAGTACCTCAATTGTTCATAATCAACAAAACGTGTATCTTGATTCTGAGGATTTTCACCTGAATATTGACTCTTTTTTTCCAACCATTCTGGATCATTATCACTTACCCAAGTGTATACTATATCAATCGGGCCTTCATATTCATCGAAAAGAAATGAATTTAATTCTAACATTGACTTAGTATTATCAATATTCTGAATATCTTTTCCCAACCTAATTGGAGCAAATGAATGTACTGTTTTGTTAACATGGGCTTTGGGAATAAATTGAATTTGAGTATTTTTGTTTCTTGTCATAACACCATGTGGAGTCATATACCAAGGATCAAATTGAAATATTGTATTTTTATATACATATTTATCATCATGAAAATATAATCTAACTAAATCATACCTATTGTTTCCTTCAACAATATATACACTTTTAGTAAATTTTTCGCTATTCTTAATTAATTCTATAATATTTTTAACAAATTGATCTTGTATCGCAATTCTAATAATGTGATTCCAGCAAGTATGGACTATATGATAATTAATACCAGCTTTATCTAAAAGGCTAAATAGTATTTTATCTTGACCGTGCGGTGTAATAAAGTTTTCAATTAAATTCGATAATCTTACCACTGTTGTATTATTTTGTTTTACTTTTTCTGAAGAATTTTTAATATTTAAATTAGGTTGTTGCATTTTTTTATCTCGAACTTGAGGAATAACAATATTTTCAGCTAAATTTGATTTCTGTTTTACTTTTTCTGAAGAATTTTTGATATTTAAATTAGGTGTTTGTAGCAAGTTTTTTTTGTCATTTTGTTTGTAAAATAAAAATGAATCTCTAAAAAAAGCTTTAGGATTTTTTATTAGTTTTCGAGTTTTTCTAATTATTTTAGACATCATAATTATCCTCAATAGCGGAATTTTTAATCATGTCGCATTTTATATTGTTAGAAAAATATGCCAAGTCTAGTTTACTTATAGCATTAGATAATGAATATTGCTCGATTTTTTTCTTATCAACAAATCCTAATGACGGATTATTTGTATATTCTTTTATTTTATTTGATAATGAATTAACACTTTCATTATCAAATAGGTAATTATCTGACTCCAGTATTTCTTTAAATGATGGAATATTTGTGGCAATAATTCGACATCCAGAATTTATTGCTTCTAACAAGACAAGACCAAATGATTCAAAACGCGAAGGGATTACACATATATCTGCTATGTCCAGCATATATGCTGCATTAAATATTTTTCCAGTAAATATTACGTTCTTTGATGCAATTGTTTTTAAATACGAACTTTCAGCACCATCACCAACAATAATTAATTTATATCCTTCAGGATTAGCTTTATTGAACGCTCTAATAAGTATGTCTGCCCCTTTTACCAAATCTAATCGACCAATATATATGATATATTTGTAATTATTTTTAATATAAAATTTTCTTTTTAATAAAAATAATTTTTTTATATATGAATGAGTTGTATTGCAAATAAAATTTTCTACGGTAAACACTTCTCCAGAATAATCATCTGGAATTTCTTGTTTCTGCCATTTCGCAACAGTAAATAATTTATCTGCAAAATAATACAACGGATGAAACCTAACATGCATTGTTACACAAATATTAAATTTTAGTCCAAGTTTTTCTTTTATAAGCTTTCCAAGTAAACATCCATAAGGTAAATGAGCATGCAATATATCAATATAAGTAATTTTATTAATGAATAACTCATTTTTCATTAAGTTTTTCATTTGATTATCTGGATGTGTTTCATTTTGTTCTACCCAAAATATATTTACGGCCGGTAAAAAATTATTTCGAATATCTTTATCTTTAAATGCATTATGACGTCTAAGTATAACAGTAACATTATCTCCTCTTGCGGCTTGTTCATTAGCAATGCTTGCAGCAATTGATTCTGAACCAGCCCATCCACCGTGTGTTATCACATGAAGTATATTCATAAAATTAAAGTCCTTATTAATTAGCGTTAAGTATAAAATTGTTTTAAAAATATCATTAAGTTATTCTTATATTTTGATGAAGTATCTTTTTTTGATTGAAAATCATTTGCACAAAAAGAATGAGGTAACAATTGATTTTTCATTTTTGTACTTAAAAAATTATAATTGGTATTAGCAAAAGCAGATCGGATATTGAAGTAATAACAGATATCTCTCGCTAATACTGATTGTTGTTCAAAATACATAATCCATGGAACTAAAAATGTGGCTAAATTAAGATCATTATCATCTCTAAATCGATTATTAATAAAAGAGTTAACTTCAAAATTAAAATGTGACCATGCAAAAGTAAAATAAGATTTTTTTAATGGAATATATGTATGTACCAAGGGAGTACATACATTTTTTTGATACTTTTTAAGTAATAATTTTCTTGAGTTCAAACAGGCTGTTAGTGTTGGAGTTGTTACACCTTTTTGCAACATTTCATCTAAATTTCTTTTATTTAAAAAAAGAGAAGATATATTATTTCCTGACAAAAAGTGGGATTTTGGTAAATATCTAGCAACAAATACATCATCATTAAAGTAAATAAAATTTTCAGATAGTTCTGGAATATTATGTAAATGAGCCTCAATAACATGAGAATTGAAAGTAGGAAGATATTTTTTATCTATAATTTGGCTATGATCAATAATCTTAACTTTGCTAGGGAGATCAAAGGCGGGTATTTGATTATCTGTAATTAAAAAAATTGTTCTTACCCATGACATATGTAGTTGAATACTTCTAATTACGTAAAATAACTCACCATGGTCTTCAAACCTTGCATTATCTATAGACATAGGATTAATGTCATGAATTTTTTCATTTTTATAATATTCAAATTTTGCTAACCAATCAGGATTTTGATTATTTACCCATGTAATAACTACATCAACAGGTTCATTACTTTCATTTTCAGTAATATCATATAATCTCAAATCATTTTCAATTAAAATATTTTCATGTAATAAACTATGGCGTTGTTCATCTAAGGACAATGGATATTTTTTTATAAAATAATCTCTAAAAAATATTCCTGGATTTTTTAAAAGTTTATTAAGTTTACTCATATTATGAATCTAATGTATATTAGTAATAAATTTATTATATTAGAGTTTTGGTTGTTTTTTCGAAATAAACAATATCTTGAATAACATATAGTTTTAATATCAATTCATCATTTTGATAAAACGATTCTTTAAAATCCTCACTTTTAAGATCACTATAATATTCTAATTTATTGAAAGTTAATTTTATCTCCAATTTATAAGTCCCATCAGGAATATCATTAATTGATAAACCTTCATTTCTAAAAGTGGACATGCCTGCTTTATCATAGCTAATATAATCACCATTAAATAACTTCCTACTAATATTTGGATCTGAAAATTTTGCTAATTGCTTTGAATAACATGAATTTTCATTGATAAATAATAAATAGTTGTTTATACATGGACTATATTCAGGGCAAGGAATACCAATAATGGCCGCAATTCCCTTTAAATAAATTTTATTTTCCTGAAGAAATATATTATATAATTCAACATAAGGATGATGTTTTGTTTTATCAATAGGATCTTCAAAAGGATTTAATTTGTGTATATTATGAAATACGCCTTGACCTACATATATAGGTTTGCTTTTAATTGTCTTATTCCAATATTCCTTTTTTGATTTTATTTGATTTTGATGGTTTCTAATCCAAGGTTCACAGAGCATTACATTAGGCCTTTCCCAAGCAATGTTATGCTTAGTAGATCGTGCGGGAGAACCTACAATTATACAATTATTTAGGTATTTCCCTTTTACTATGCTAGCAAACCCTACAACTGAACCTTCTCCAATTTGACCTCCAGATAAAACTACTGAATTAAAAGCAAACCATACATGCTCACCAATAATAATATCTTTAGATTTATTTACTCGTTTTCCTGTATTAACATCATAAATTGCATGAGCATCATCTGAACGAATTTGGTTACCTGTAGAAAACATACAATCATCTCCAATGATGATTTTTGTTTTTTCTGCTGATGTGATATATATTTTATTTGTACAAGTTACATTATCGCCAATGTTAATGTAACAATGATAGCCAGCTCTTATTTGTCCTGATAAATTTCCATTCTCTCCAATAAGAATAACTGCATTATGTGATGGAAAATCAAAGTTGATATTATGAATATTACTTGTATCTGCAATAATTAACTTATTATTATTGCCAACAAAATTTACTGTTACATTATGCAAATTTTTTGGTGCAAAAACCAAATTTCCTTTATTATCTGAATAATAACCATCCACATTGATATTTTTTACTGTATATTCCATTTATGTTTTCTCGTATGAATAAATTACTCAATATTTAAATTAAAATCAGCATAATAAATGGATCCCTTAATTTGGGATTTATTATACAGATAGCTACGATACCTTTCAAACAACTGCGTATCAGGTTTCTGTCCTTCTTTCCAAAAACGGTTGAGCCCATTTTGAAAAGTTAACCCTTTTATATCATAATGTGCTTTACCGAGAGCAATAACAGGTAATCCATGAATCAAAGCTGAAAGTCCACAAGTACTGTTAACTGTTACCAATCCAATTGCTTTTCTAAGTATAATTGGCATAGAAACGCCATGGATATATATCACCCGTTTACTAACACCGTAACGGTTAGCCAATTTTTTGATTAATCGATTATAATTATTGAAACCTTCATCCATTGGATGATGCTTGATTAGTAAATAGCTTTTTTCATCAGCAAATAAAGAAAATGAACATATCACTCTGAAAATATATGATTTCATAGAGTGATAGGGGCTATGCTCTTGAATTTGAAAATCTTGATTGCATTGCAAAGGAAAAATATAGAATGGTTTATGCTCATTGTTAATAACATTTTTTATCAGTCTAGGTTCTATTAATTTTGATTTCAATCTTCTAATTAAAGCTAAAACCCAATGGGAAGCATAAAAAGATAATGATGTTTTTCTATGGTGTATATAATTAGAATATTTATATTTCTTTAATAGCATAAAAATATAATAAATAACACTGTAGCGAATCATTGAATAATAATGAGACTTCCCATTACTTTTATCTATAGAGGTAATTCCAATATTTTCATAAAAATCATGATTTTTGGGTAATAGAGAAAAACCATTAACCCCATCTTTCTCAAAAGTAATATAATGAGGTCTAAGATAACCCTCTTCAAACACCCAAAATGATAAATTTGGATTAGAATCTGCTATCGACTTAGCTATTTTGTGGTATATCCGACAATCACCAAAAACAATAATCGCATCGATAGAATGTTGATAGATATAATCTTGTAAAAATTGTGGGAACTTTTCAACTGATTTACAGAAAGAAACACTATTTTTTGAATAAAAATACTCATCACCTCCATTTAAATTTATTTTATAGACGTTACATCCTGATTTTTTCAGCCATTCTGCAACCTTTTTAAAAAAAGGTCCAACAGGGCCTTGTAGAAACAATATGTTTTTTTGAGTATGAATTAGTTCGTGTAAATAATGGTTCATTGCTTTATTAAAAGTAACAAATTATACATTAAAAACTATTTACTACTTGAATAATTTATTTTTATTGTAATAAAAAGTATTTATGAAAATTTAATTTATTAGTCTATTCCTACAATATTTATTTTCAATTAACCAACAAAAT